>DATIZS010000221.1:0-7702 GCA_035516955.1 Rhizomicrobium sp. | reverse complement strand
AGCCCGCCCGGCAGGATGATGAAGGCGTCCGCCAGCGCCAGCATGCGCCCTTTGCGCGTCTGCAGATCGGCGGTGAATTCCAGCGCCTCGCCCTTCTTCAGCGGCGGCTCGAGGTGGCTGAGGAATTCGGGCATGATGCCCGTCACCTTCGCGCCCTGGGCATGGGCCGCGCGCGCCACCCGGCCCATCAGCCCGATATCGCCGCCGCCGAAGATGAGGCCCATGCCCTTTTCGCCGATGAGCCGGCCGAGGGCGCTCGCGGCTTCGGCGAAGGCGGGGTCGCGGCCTTCGGAGGAGCCGCAGAACACGCAGACGTTACGCATCTTATCCTTATCCCGATGGGGTCTTTGAACCATAGAGCTCACTTGATTGGGGGCGCGCATGCGCCGGTGGGGATTGCGGGGAACGCGATTTCTTTCGTAAACCAAAAGGCCGTTTCGCCGGAGGTTAGCCTTGTCGCGCACGATCGTCATCCTGATTGCCATCTGCGCCTTTGCCATGGTCGTGGGCTTCCTCGTCTTCGGCGGCGGCAATATGGGGAACTGAGATGGCGCGGCCCCTGACCGAAGAAGGAAACGGCGTTCCCTCGCTTCGCCCGCTCTGGATGCTCATGCCCTATCTGTGGCCGAAAGGTCGGCCGGATCTGCGGCTTCGCGTGTTCCTCTCGATCCTCTTCCTCATCATGGCGACGTCGGCGACGAGCATTTCGCCGCTCTTCTTCGGGCGCGCGGTGGATGCGCTGGCCAAGACGCCGGGCGAGGTGGCGCTGGGTGTGGCGCTTGCCATGACCGCGTCCTATATCGTGTCGCGCGTCCTGATGCAGGCTTTCGCGCAATTGCGCGACGGCATTTTCGCCAAGGTGCAATATCATGCGCTGCGCGAAGTGGGCGTTTCCACCTTCGCCCATGTGCATACGCTCTCCTTGCGCTTCCATCTGGAGCGCAAGACCGGCGGGCTTTCCCGCGTCATCGAGCGCGGCACCAAGGGCATCGACACGCTTCTCTCGTTTGCGCTGTTCAGCATTTTCCCCACGATCCTGCTGCTCGCCTTCTATACCGCGATCCTGCTCACCAAGCTCGATCTGTGGATCGCGCTCGTCACGCTTCTGATGGTCGTGGGTTATGTGTGGTTCACCTTCGCCATCACGCGCTGGCGCATCCAGTTCCGCCGCGAGATGAACCAGTCCGACCAGGACGCCAACACCAAGGCGGTTGACAGCCTGTTGAACTACGAGACCGTCAAATATTTCAACAATGAGGAACACGAAACCCGCCGCTTCGACAAATCGATGGAGAAATATTCGCGCGCCTCGATCCAGGCGCAGCTTTCGCTGTCGCTGTTGAACACGGGGCAGGCCTTCATCATGGCGGTGGGCCTTGGCCTCGTGATGTGGCTGACGGCGGACGGGATTTCGCAAGGCCGCTTCAGCGTGGGCCTGTTCGCGGCGGCGAACGCCATCCTGATCCAGCTTTACGTGCCGCTCAATCTTCTGGGCACGGTCTATCGCGAGATCACCCAGGCGATGGTGGACATGGATTCCATGTTCCGCCTTCTGCACCAGCCGCAGGAAGTGAAGGACAAGCCGGACGCGAAGCCGCTCGCGGTCAGCGGCGGCGAAATCGTGTTCGACAATGTCGTCTTCGCCTACGATCCGGAACGCATCGTGCTGAAAGGCGTGAGCTTCAAGGTGCCGGCGGGCAAGACGGTGGCGGTGGTGGGTCCGAGCGGCGCCGGCAAATCGACCATCAGCCGCATCCTCTACCGCTTCTACGACATCAAATCGGGTTCGGTGACGATCGACGGCCAGGACATCCGCGACGTGACGCAAGCGAGCCTTCGCGCCGTTATCGGCATCGTGCCGCAGGATACGGTGCTGTTCAACGATACGATCCGCTACAACATCGCCTATGGCCGCATCGGCGCCAACGAACACGACATCAAGGAAGCCGCGCGCATGGCGCAGATCGATCCCTTCATCCGCGAACTGCCGCTGGGCTATGAATCCATGGTCGGCGAGCGCGGCTTGAAACTCTCCGGCGGCGAAAAGCAGCGCGTGGCGATCGCCCGCACGATCCTCAAGAACCCGCCGATCCTGCTCCTCGACGAAGCGACCTCCGCGCTCGACACGCATACCGAACGCGAGATCCAGAGCGCGTTGAAGGACGTTTCCCGGAATCGCACCACGCTCGTCATCGCCCACCGCCTTTCGACGGTGGTGGACGCCGACGAAATCCTCGTGCTCGATCACGGCCGGATCGTGGAGCGCGGCCGCCACGAAGAGCTCGTCGCGCAAGCCGGCCATTACGCCTCGATGTGGAACAAGCAGAAGGAAGCGGCGGAAGCGCGCGCGCGCCTCAAGGCGGTGGAAAACGATCCCGATGTCGCGCCCGATATCGCGCGCACCGAGCCGGTGGATTGAAATAATTTTCATGTCATCCCGGCCAAGCGGGCGACTTGTCCGCCGAAGCGCGCAGCGCGACGGCGGAAGCGAGCGCGAGGCGGGACCCACCTTGAATGCGGCTCAGTGGGTCCCGGGTCTCACGCGGCTTTCGCCGCGTGAGACCCGGGATGACAAGCTGTTTTGCGTGGAGTCGGGAGTGCGTCTATTCCGCCGGCTGCGTCTGCGGCGCGCGGCCCACGAGCCGCTTGATGAGCCGCACCGGCCAGCGCACCGCGATGCCCATCGCCCACCAGAATCCCTGCTTGGTCTCGCGCACGCGATAGGGCAGCGCCAGCATCGCGGGCACGAGCCCCATCGTGATCGCTTTCGAGAAGGCGAGGCCGAACACGATCGCGGTCGAAAGCTGCACCCACATCAATCCGTTCGGTCCGCCCACCGTCACTTCGCGGGTGGCGAAATTGATCTCGACGGCGAACATCATCGGCAGCAAACCGCCGATGGCCGTGATGGTGGTGAGGAAGACGGGGCGCAGGCGCTGCGCGCTCGAGCGGATCACCGCCTCGATCGGATCCATGCCCGAATCGCGCAACCGATGGAACGTGTCGATCAGCACGATATTGTGGTTCACCACGATGCCGGCCAGCGCCAGCAGGCCCGTTCCCGTCATGATGATGGAGAAGGCCTGGCCCATCACCACCATGCCGAAGAGCGCGCCGATCATGGCGAGGATCACCGCGACCAGGATCAGGCCCGCATGATAGAAGCTGTTGAAGAGCGCGAGCAGCACGATCGCGATCAGAAACAGCGCAAGGAACGCCGCCTCGATCAGGAACGCGCCGGATTCGTCCTGCTCCTCCGCGCCGCCCTTGAACGCCACGCGCACGTCGCGGGGAAATGCCTGGCCGTCGATCCAGGACTGGATCTTCGCGATCTCCGCATTGGCGTTGACGCCGGGCTTCACATTGGCGCGCACGTGATAGACGCGGTGTCCGTCCACGCGCTCGATGGAGTTCACCTGCTGTTCCGGCTTCATGGCGACGAAATTGGAGATCGGCACCATGCTTCCGTCGTTCGCCGCCACGCGCAGATTGTCGAGCGCGTGGATGCCGCGATATTTGCTGGGATAGCGCACGCGGATATCGACCTCGTCGGTCGAATCATCGGGCCGGTATTTGCCGACCAGGATGCCGTTGGTGACGAGCTGCACCGCGGTTCCGATCGATTGCGCGTTGACGCCCGCGCGGCTCGCGAGCTCGCGGTTGATGTCGAGATCCCATTCGATGCCGGGAAGCGGCCGCGTATCCTCGATGTCGCGCAGCTCGGACATGCGATCCATGTGGCCGCGGATCGCGCCCGTCACCTGCGCGAGCGCGACGTAATCGTCGGAGCTGACATCGATCATGATGTCCTTGCCCTGGCTCGGGCCGCCGGAAGGTTCGCGCACTTCGATGTGCACGCCGGGAATCTTCGCGGTCTTCTGGCGGATTTCTTCCTCGATCTCCTTGCCGGGCCGGCGCTCGCGATAATCCTTCATCTCGATCCCGAGATGGCCGATGGTGTCGACGGGCTCGCCGCCCTGGCTGTTGAGCGAATTGCTCTGGCCGCCGGAGCTCGCATAGATCGCGCGGATGCCTTTCACGGTCTGGGCGATGTCGGACACCTTCATCACGATGTCGCGTTTTTCCTCGGCCGAGAGATTGCCGCGCGCCGAGATATAGACGCGCGCATAGCCGGGATCGGTGTCGACGAAGAATTCGGTTCCGTGATTGTTGACGACGAAAAGCGTGATGACGACGAAGACCGTTGCGATCGCGCCGAGGATCACCTTGCCCGGATGCTTGGTCAGCTTCTCGGCAAGGTGGGCATACCAGCCGGTGATGCCGGGAATCTCGTGCCAGTCGCCGGTTTCCGACGCCTCGATGGCCTTTTCATGCTGTTCGTCATAAGGCGGCGCCTTGCCGAACATGCCGCCCAGAACCGGCAGGAAGATCAGCGCCACCACCATCGACGCGGATAAAATAATAATCAGCGTGATGGGAAAGAAGCTCATGAACTTGCCGGGAACGCCGGGCCACAGCAGCATCGGCAAAAACGCGCCGATCATGGTCGCGGTCGCGCTCACCACCGGCCAGAACATGCGAACGGCCGCCTGCGCGAAGGCCTCCTTGGGCGGAAAGCCTTCCGTCATCTTGCGGTCGGCGAATTCGACCACGATGATCGCGCCGTCGACGAGAATGCCCACGGCGAGCAGCATGCCGAACATGATCATCTCGTTCAGCGACATGCCGAAGCCGTTCAGCACCATGAAGGCCATGAGGAACGAGGTGGGAATGGCGATGCCCACGAGCAGGCCGGCCCGCAATCCCAGCGCCGCCACGACGATGATCATCACGAGAACGATGGCGAGGATGATGGAATCGGAGAGCGATCCCAGCATGTCGTGGATGTCCTCGGAATCGTCGAACAGATAGGTGACGTGCACGCCTTGCGGCCACAGCTTCTGCGCCTTCTCCACGACCTGGCGCACCGCCTCGTTGTTGGCGATGATGTTGGAGCCGATGCGCTTGGAAACGTCGAGCGAAATGGTGGGCTGGCCGTTGACGCGCGCGAATGTGGTGGGGTCGTAGAAGGTGCGGTGCACCTGCGCCACGTCGGAGAGACGGATCGTGGCGTCGGGCGTGGAGCGGATCGGCAGATTGAGCAAATCCGTCGCGTTCTCGATCACGCCGGGAACCTTGACCGCGAAACTGCCGTGGCCCGTGTCGATCAGGCCCGCCGCGATGAGCTGGTTGTTGTTGGCGACCGCGTTGAACATCTCCTGCTGGGTCAGGCCGTAAGCCTCGAGCTTCGCCGGATCGATGAGGATTTCGAGCATCTCCTTGCGCTCGCCGTCGATATCGACATCGAGCACCGAGGGGATGAGCTTGATCTGGTCCTTGAGATCGCGCGCCAGCCGGAGCAGCGTGCGGTCGGGCACGTCGCCCGACAGCGCCACCGAGATCACCGGCTGCAGCGCCGTGTTGATCTCCTGCACGGTCGGCGGATCGGCCGCGGCCGGCAGTTTGCCGCGCGCTTCGTCCACCTGCGCGCGCACATCCTCGAGAGCCTTCTCTTTCTGGAAGTTGACGTCGAATTCCAGGATGATCACGGCCACGCCGCTATACGCGCGCGCGGTCATGGTCTTGACGCCTTCCACCGAGCGCAGCGCCGTCTCCATCGGCTTGACCAGCAACCGCTCGCTATCCTCCGGGCTGATGCCGGGATAGGTCACCTGCACGATCAGAACCGGAATGGGAATGTCGGGATCGGCCTCCTTCGGGATCGTGATGAAGGCCACGAGCCCGCCCACGATGACCACCACGATCATGGCGATCACCACGCGCGTATTCTTCACGGCCCATTCGACGATCCGCGTCATGAGGCCATGCCGCCTTTCTCGGGAACGGGTTCGACGCGTTCGCCGTCGCTGACGAATTCCTGGCCCACGGTGATGATGGTGACGGGATCGGGAAGGCCCGCGATCCACATGCCGTCAGGCCCGTCGGAGATGATCTTGACCGGAATGAATTTCACGAGTCCGTGCTCGACCGCGCGCACGCCGACGACGCCGTTGTCGTCGAGCACGAGGATGCCGGGCGAGATCTTGTCGGCCTTCACATGCGCGACCGGAATGTGGATGTCGGCGCTGACGCCGTCGCGCAGCTTGCCGTCGGGATTGGGCAGTTCGACTTCGACGCGGAAGGTGCGCGTGGTGGCGTCGGCGCGGGTGGCAACGAAGCGCACCTTGCCCTCGACCGTCTCGCCGGTGATGAGCGCCGCGCTCGCCGGCCCGCCCGTCTCGATCTGCCCCACTTCGTCCTCGGACACTTCGCCAACGGCGAGGAACGGCTCGGGCGCGATGACGGTGGCGCATTTGTCGCCGACCTTCATGTAATCGCCGACATCGACATAGCGCTCGTCGGCCACGCCGTCGAAGGGCGCCTTGATCTGGGTGTTGGCGAGCTGGATCTGCATGGTCTCGAGCTGCGCGCGCGACGCCTCGAGCGCCGCCTCGGAGGCGGCGACCTGGATCTTGGAGCGGAAACCGTCGGCCGCGAGCTTCACGTCCACGTCGTGCTGCTTTTCCATCTGCGCCACGCTGGCGCGCGCCTGATCGAGCTTGGCGCCGCGATCATTGAGCTTGATCTCGCACAGCGTCTGTCCCTCTTTGACGCGGTCGCCCTTCTCGAAATGCAGCGCCTGCACGACGCCCTCCACTTCGGCGCGCACATCGACGGCGTGCAGCGCCTCGGTATGGCCGCGCACCGTCACGGTCGCGGCGCGCTCGCTCGCATGCAGCGTGAGCACGCCCACGCGGGGCTTGTCGGCCGCGGTCTTGGCCTCGGCGCCGGCTTCCGTCGGCGGCCCGCTCGTGCCGGTCAGAAGACCCGAGCCGATCCACACCACCACGATCGCGAGAATCACGGACGCCGCGCGATAGCTCGGCTTCATGGTGCGCCAGAAATCGGGCTGGTGCTGCGACCACCAGAAACGCGCGAATTGGAGCCAGTTCTTCAGCATCGGATCACTCGGCGGCCTCGGCGGCGCGCTCCTCCAATTCGGCGCGATGGGCGTTGAGGAAATTCAGCATGGCGACATAGACCGTGCGTCCCAGCCCGATGACGAAGCGCTCGCCCTGCGTTTCGCCGTGCTTGTTCTTCATGAGCTGCGCCAGCTTGGATTCGCTGTGGCCGATATAGGTATCGAGCATCTGCGAAACGTGCTCTTTCGGCATCAGATGCGCGAAAAGCATCGCGAACATGAAGGGCGAGCGGTGGCGGTCCTCCGAGAGGGGCTTGAGCAGCGCGCCGATGAAGACCTCGCGGCCCTTGGCCGTGATGGAATAGACCTTGCGGTCGGGGCGTTTTTCCTGCGCCTCCTCGCGCACCGAGACGAGGCCCTCCTCGGTCAGGCGCGAAAGCGCGGGATAGATCGAGCCGAAGCTCGCCTCGACGAAATGCCGGTAGCCGTCCTCTTCGAACAGCTTCTTGATCTCGTAGCCCGTGGCGTCGCCGCGGGTGAGAATGCCAAGGCAGATCGTGCGGACGTCCATCGCGCCCTAGCCCCTGTCTATATTGGTTCGATATAGATCGCGGCTATATATGGGCCGTTAAAGGAGAATCAAGCCGTCCGGGGTGCAAGGCAGGGCTGCGCGGCCTGAGAGGGCTGAAAATAGTCCGGAATCAAACCAAACGGTCATGGCCGGCGCGGGGGCCGGCCTTGACGCTGAATGAGGGTCAAACCACCTCGATCCGGTCCACT
>DATIZS010000220.1:0-3885 GCA_035516955.1 Rhizomicrobium sp. | reverse complement strand
AACTGCGGAAAAAGCGTCTCGAGCGAATCCGACGGAAAACGCAACGACACCGGCCCCTTCGGGCTTTCGGAGCCGAGCAATCCGGCATCCACCGTATCGTTGAGCACGCGCCGCGCGGTGCGTTCGGGCAGTCCCGTGATACGCGAGGCATCGCCGCGTTCGATTTCTCCGCGGATCAGCGCTTCTTCCAGCAGCCGTGCGGCTTGCGGCTTCAATGTTTCGTTGCGTTCGACGAGCGCGCGCAACCGCTGCGCCAGCGTGTCGATCTCGAACAAGCCGCTCATGAACGTGATTTGATCCAGGCACACTTTGAGGAACCACAGCGTGAATTCGCCGAGCGCGCGCTGGGAGAGATTGCCCCGCCCGTCGAGATCGCCCTGGCGTGGCGTGTCGGCAAGGTCCATCATCTGCTTGTATTCGGTCCGGCTTTGGAGGCCGCGCGAAAGCCCGCGCGAAATCGACCAGAGTCCGTGCGCGCCGATGCCCGCGTAAAGCGCCATGGCGTGACTCATCAGCCGGCTCACCCGGCCATTGCCGTCCGGAAACGGATGAATGTAGTTGAACCGGTGATGCGCCGCCGGAATCGCCAGAATGCGCGCGGCCTTGCCGAGCGGTTCGAGCCGGTAGCGATCCTCGAAATAGCGCATGAAATCGCCAATCCGTTCGCTTGACGGCGGAACGTGGCGCCCCACGGCGACATCCTGTCCGGCATCGGATCGCCATTCGCCCGGCGTCATCAGAAAAGCGCGGCGTCCCTCGCCGATGCGCAACATCGCTTCCGGAGCATCGCGATAGAATTCGCGATGCAGCCGGCGGATGAATTCGCGGGACGCCGGTTCCGGCAGGCGCCGTTCGGCTGCCATGTTGTCGATCTCGCGCTGCACGCGTACGTGAGCGGCGGCTTCGAGCTGGAGATTGCGCCGTTCTTCGTTGCGGTCGAGATCGTGGGCCAATGCGCGTTCGATGTCGCGCGGGCGCGTGTTGTGGCCCTCGATCAGATTGCTGTAATAGGTGTTCATGATGCGCACGAGGTCCGCGAGATTGGCCGCCGTCTGCGGGTGGAGCGTGCGGCCCAGCGCGGCCGATGCCGAAGCGATTTCCGCAATGATGTCGGCAACCACTTCGGGGGCTTCCTCGAGGCGGGCGGGTTCGATGCGGGCGGGGCTTTCGATCGATGCCATGATTTGGCCGATTCACACCAAAAGCAACATACTATAATTAAACGGAAATTCTGATGATTTCTAGAAATCTGGCCGATCTTTTGGCCGATCTTGCCGGCCCGCAAAAAATCTCCGCCCCACCCCTTGACACAATAGGAACAAATTCCCATCTCCAGCCCGGAACCCAAGCCGAAGGGCCGGGAATGACTTATTAGATTCGCCGCGAGGCCATACAGGGCAATGGATGCGTCCTCGCGCGCATCCCGCGCCGGATGCGAGGCAATCGTGCGGCGGCCGCAAACCGTCCGTGCTTTTGCCCCCATGCAGCGCATGATCCCGGGGCGGCGCGAAAGGTGCTTGTGCATTCCCGTCGCACGGGTTTGGCCTTGCCTGCCGGAGCGCCCCGTCCGCGGCGGGTATCTCGAGAGGGACCCGCTTTTTTTGCGCGCCCCCATCGGCTTGATTTTGGCCCGTTTCGGTGCATTCTCCCGCCCGGTTTGGAATCCGTCCGGGGCCTGATGGCAAAAGAAGAACTTCTCGAATTCGAAGGCATCGTCAGCGAACTTCTGCCCAACGCGACCTTCCGCGTGAAGCTGCAGAACGGACACGAGATCATCGCCCATACCGCCGGCAAGATGCGCAAGAACCGCATCCGCGTGCTCACCGGTGACAAGGTGATGGTGGAGATGACGCCCTAAGACCTCACCAAGGGGCGAATCACCTATCGCTTCAAATAAGCCGCTGCTCCTTCTGGCGAGCGAAAGTCCGCGCCGGCGCGCGCTGCTCGCGCAAGCAGGCGTTGCGCCCGATGCGATCGAGCCGGCCCATCTCGACGAGACGCCGGAGAGGGCCGAGCTGCCGCGCGCCCATGCGCTGCGCCTTGCCGCGGCGAAGGCGCAAGCGGCTGCGCGCGAATGGGCGGGTGGCGCGGCCGTCGTGCTTGCCGCCGATACGGTCGTGGCGCTCGGCCGGCGCATCCTGCCCAAGGCGCAAACCGATGACGACGTGCGCGCCTGTCTTGCGGCGCTGTCGGGGCGCGCCCATCAGGTCATCACCGGCATCGCCGCGCTTGCGCCGGATGGCCGCATCCGCACGCGCGCGGTCCTGACGCGCGTGTCATTCAAACGTCTGACCACGGAGGAAATCGGCGCCTATATCGGCTCCCGCGAGGGGCTCGGCAAGGCCGGAGGCTATGCCGTCCAGGGCCGCGCCGAGGCCTTCGTGCGCCGCATCAACGGTTCCTATTCCAATGTCGTGGGCCTTCCGCTTCTGGAAACCCTGACATTGTTAAAAGCGTGCGGATATCCGGTTTCGTGATAGTCTCGCGGCGGTTGGCTATTACCGATTGCGATAATGAACAAAGAAGTCCTGATCAACGCAGGCGCGGGGGAGATTCGTGTCGCCATCGTGGAGGATGGGCGGCTGCAGGAATTGTTCCTGGAGCGCACCATCGGCCTCGATGACGCGCCGAAGAAGCGCAGCGGCGGCCGCCACGGCCACAGCCTGATCGGCAACATCATCCTGGGCCGCGTGCAGCGCGTGCTGCCCGGCATGCAGGCGGCGTTTGTGGATGTGGGGCTCGACCGCTCCGGATTCCTCGGCGCGCGCGAGGCGCGCTGCCTCGCCGATCTTCCCGGCTTCGATGACGAGCGCACGCCCAAGATCAGCGATTGCGTGCATGAAGGCGAAGAGATCGTGGTGCAGGTGGTGAAGGATCCCATCGGCGAGAAAGGCGCGCGGCTTTCGGCCAACGTCACCATCCCCGGCCGGTTGCTGGTGATGGTGCCCAACCAGGCGGGCATCGCGCTGTCGCGCCGCATCGAAGACGAAGCCGAACGCGCGCGGCTCACCGCGCTCGGCGAACAGATGATCGCCGAAGCCAATGGCGCGCTCGTTCCCGGCGCGGGATTTATTCTGCGCAGCGCCGCCATCGGCGCCGGGCTGCACGATCTGAAGGAAGATGCCGAGCGTCTGGCCGAAACCTGGCGGCCGGTGATGGCGCGCCGCCAGCAGGCGGCTGCGCCCGCCACGCTCTATCACGACCTCGATCCCGTCGAGCGCACCATGCGCGACGAAGTGGACAGCGCGACCGCGCGCGTCCTCATCGACGATGCCGACGCCGCCGGAGCCGCGCGCGCCTATTGCCGCCGCGCCATGCCCGAAGCCGAAGACAAGATCGAATTGTTCGCAGGCCCCGGCATGCTCTTCGATATGTACGATCTGGAAGACGAGATCGATACGCTGATGGAACCGCGCGTGCCGCTCAGATCCGGCGGCTGGATCACCATCGAAGGCACCGAGGCGCTGATCGCCATCGACGTGAATTCCGGCAGCTTCACCGCCTCCACCGGCCTCGAGGAAACCAGCCTGAACGTCAATCTCGAAGCCGCCGACGAGATCGGCCGCCAATTGCGCCTGCGCGGCATCGGCGGATTGATCGTCATCGATTTCATTCATCTCAACGAAGCGGCGAACATCGAGAAAGTTCTCGATGTCCTGAAGACGAGCCTTGCAAAGGACCGCACGCCCACCCAGATATCGCCCATGTCGGAATTCGGTCTTGTCGAGATCACGAGGAAACGCATCCGCGACCCGCTGGTGAAGCTGATGACGGAATGCTGCCGGCCTTGCGAATCCCGCGGGCGCGTACGCACGCGCGACAGCGTGGCGCTCGAAGTACTCCGCCGCATCGAGCGCGAAGCAGCCAGCGCGCCGGGCAAACAGA
>DATIZS010000219.1:0-3990 GCA_035516955.1 Rhizomicrobium sp. | reverse complement strand
TGACGAAGGTGAATTGAGTTTCTCCCCCCGTTTACGGGGGGAGTGTCCGCCGGAACTTTAGCGGTGGCGGACGAGGGGGGCGTACTCGGTCGCGTTTGCCCCCTCCGGCTCGCGATGCTCGCCACCTGCCCCGTAAACGGGGGAGGAAACGATGCGATGACACGTTGACGAAACACTCCTAATCTTCCCGCATGCCTTCCGAGATTCTGACCAACGCCGAAGCCTATGCCGCCGACAAATTCGCGGGCGAGCATGGCGTTGCCTTCCTGACGCTGATGGAGAATGCGGGGCGCGCGGTGGCCGATGCCGTCGCCGCGCGGTTCGAGCGCGGACGCGCGAGTGTGCTTTGCGGCCCCGGCAACAATGGCGGCGACGGGTTCGTGGCGGCGCGGCATTTGAAGACGCGCGGCTTCGATGTGTCGGTGGCGCTCATCGGTAATCGCGAGACGCTGAAAGGCGACGCCGCCGAAATGGCGAAGCGCTGGGACGGCGCGGTCGAGCTGCTTTCGCTTCAATCGATCAAGGATGCCGATGTCGTCGTCGATGCGCTGTTCGGTGCGGGATTGACGCGTCCGCTCGAGGGCGCGGCAAAGGATGTGGCCGCTGCGCTGAACGCATCGGACATTCCTGTCGTCGCCGTCGATGTGCCGAGCGGATTGCATGGCGATCTGGCGCGCCCGCTCGCCGGCGATTGCATCGAGGCCGATGTCACCGTCACCTTCTTCCGCAAGAAGCCCGCCCATGTGCTGATGCCGGGACGGCTTTTCTGCGGCGACGTGATCGTCGCCGATATCGGCACGCCCGCGGGCGCGATCGAGGCCATTCAGCCGAAGATCTTCGAGAACGGTCCCGAATTGTGGCTGGACGATTTTCCCTGGGCTCAGCCGCTCGCGCACAAATATGGGCGCGGACATTGCGTAATCGTCAGCGGCGCGCACACGCTGGGCGCGGCCCGGCTCGCAGCCCATGGCGCGCTTCGCATGGGCGCAGGGCTCGTCAGCATCGCAAGTCCGCCCGAGGTGGTGGCCGCGCATTCCGCCGCGCTCGATGCGATCATGGTCAAGCCGTTTTCGGGCGCGGCGGGCCTTGCGCATCTCTTGAGCGACAAGCGCTTCAATTCCGTCGCCATCGGTCCCGGCTGCGGCGTCGGCCGTCCGACGCAGGAACTCGTGGCCGCGGTTCTGGCGAGCGGCGCTGCCGCCGTGCTCGATGCCGATGCGCTGACCTCCTTCGCGCAGGACCCGGAGGAATTGTTCGCGCTCTTGCGCGAGCCTTGCGTGCTGACCCCGCATGAAGGCGAATTCGAGCGGATTTTTCCCGGCGCGCTCGACCGCTCGCCCACGCGCATCGAGGCGGCGCGGATCGCGGCGGCGAACTGCACCGTGCTGCTCAAGGGACCGGATACGGTCATCGCTTCGCCGGACGGGCGCGTCATCGTCAACACCAACGCGCCGCCGACATTGGCGACGGCGGGCGCGGGCGATGTGCTCTCGGGCATGATCGCGGCGCTGATGGGGCAGGGCATGGATTCGTTTCGCGCCGCGGCCTGCGCGGCATGGCTCCATGGCGAAGCGGCCAACATCTTCGGCCCCGGATTGATCTCGGAAGATATTCCCGAGCTTCTGCCTGTCGTGCTTTCGGCGCTGAAAGACGAATCCGCATGAGCGATGTCGTCATCCGCCACGCGGAAGCACGCGATCTCGCCGCGCTGCTCGGCATCTACAATCATTATGTCTTGCACACGCCCATCACCTTCGACATCGAGCCGCGCACGCTCGAGCAGCGCCGGGATTGGCTCGCGGGCTTCAAGACGTCCGGCCGCCATCAATGCCTGGTCGCGGCTCGCGGGGAGGCGGTTCTCGGCTGGGCCTGTTCGGGCCGGTTCAAGGATCGCGCCGCCTATGACACCTCGGTCGAAACCAGCATCTATCTGGCGCCGGACGAAACCGGCAAAGGGCTGGGGCGAAAGCTCTATGGCGCGCTGTTCGAGGCGCTGAAAGGCGAGGACCTGCATCGCGCCTTCGGCGGCGTGACCCAGCCCAACGAGGCGTCGGTCGGACTGCACCGCGCCTTAGGCTTCGCGCTCGTCGGCACCTATAAAGAAGTGGGCCGCAAGTTCGGCCGCTTCTGGGACGTCGCCTGGTTCGAGCGGCCGCTTCCATAACTCTGGCCTAAAGCCCTAGCGGGGCGGGAAAAGCCCTGTTATAGGGGCCCGCTTCCGGCCCGCGCGCGGGCGTGGCGGAACTGGTAGACGCGCTGGATTTAGGTTCCAGTGACGAAAGTCGTGGGGGTTCAAGTCCCTCCGCCCGCACCAGCCTCCGCGCGCAGCGCAAGCGGAGGCTGCCGCGCCGAAGCCCGAAGGGCGACGGCGGGCCTGTTTCGCGCGCTTCGGCTCGGCAAGCCAGTCCAAGGCTGCCGCGCCGAAGCAAGGCGTGCGAAGGCGGGCTGGTGGCCGCGAGCTTTGCCTGGCAAGCCAGCCTTCGCCGCGCAGGCGAGTAGAGATTATGTTTTGAGGGAACTAAGGACTTTCAAATGCAGATCACCCAGACCGTCTCCGAAGGCCTGCGCCGCGAATTCCGCATCGTCGTGGCGGCGAAGGATCTGGACGAGAAACTCGTCGGCCGCCTCGACGAGATGAAACCGCGGGTGCATCTGAAGGGCTTCCGCCCCGGCAAGGCGCCGATCTCGTTCCTCAAGAAGGCCTATGGCAAGTCGTTGATGCAGGACATCGTCAACGAAGCCGCCACCCAGGGCAAAGACAAGGCCATCGCCGACAATTCGCTCAAGCCCGCATTCCCGCCGCGCGTGGAGCTGGCAAGCGAATTGGAGGACGTGGTCGAAGGCAAGGCCGATCTCGAATTCACCGTCACCGTCGATCTGATGCCCGATTTCGAGCTCGCCGATCCGGCGAAGCTGCAAATCGAAAAACTCGTGGCCGACGTGACCGACGAGGAAGTGGAAGGCGCGATCGATCGCCTCGCCGAACAGGCGCGCTCCTATACGGCGCGCGTCGAAGGCGAAGCGGCGCAGGACGGCGATGCCATCGTCATGGATTTCGTGGGCTCCATCGACGGCGAGGAATTTCCCGGCGGAAGAGCGGAAAATTTCAACCTCGTGCTCGGCTCGGGCCAGCTCATTCCCGGCTTCGAGGATCAGCTGATCGGTGCCAAGCATGGCGAAAGCCGCGAAGTGAAGGTCAAATTCCCGGACAATTATCAGGAGCCGAAACTCGCCGGCAAAGACGCGGTCTTCGCGGTGAAGGTCAATGAAGTCAAAAGCCCCGATCCGATCGCCATCGACGACGAGCTCGCCAAGCGCGTCGGCCTCAATTCGCTGGGCGAATTGAAGGAGCGCATGCGCGAGCAGATGAAGACCGATTTCGCGCGCGCGAGCCGGCTGCACACCAAGCGGCGCATCCTCGATGCGCTCGACGCCGCCCATTCCTTCCCGCTGCCCTCGACCATGGTGGAAGGCGAGTTCGGCGCCATCTGGCGCGCGGTCGAAGCCGAGCTCCAGCGCGAAGGCAAGACCGCCGAGGACGAAGGCAAGACCGAAGAAGAGCTCAAGAAGGAATATCACGACATCGCCGAGCGGCGCGTGCGGCTCGGTCTCGTGCTGGCGCGCATCGGCGAGCAGAACGGCATCCAGGTCAATCCCGACGAAATCCAGCGCGCCGTCGCCATGCGCGCGCGACAGTTCCCGGGCCAGGAGCAGCAGGTGTTCGACTATTACGCCTCGAGCCCGCAGGCCATGGCCGAAATCCGCGCGCCGATCTTCGAGGACAAGGTGGTCGATTTCATCGCCGAGCTCTGCGAGATCACCGAGCGCAAGGTGGACCGCGAGACGCTCTTCCTCGATCCCGACGAGGCGGCGGCGAAGCTCGGGGAGAAGTAGTTCCCGGCCCACCGGATATTTGACAAATGTAAATTGACATTTTACAACGGGGCCATTATGTATGATCCGGAGTTTTCGCCATAAGGGTTTGAAGCG
>DATIZS010000218.1:0-7714 GCA_035516955.1 Rhizomicrobium sp. | reverse complement strand
AGAATATCGGCGCGGCGCGCGTGACGGGCCAGATCGCGCGTCTTCGAATGCGCCATGGTGACCGTCGCATTCGCGCCCAGCAGCAATTGCGCGGCGGGTTTTCCGAACAGCAAGGACCGGCCGATCACCAGCGCTTCCATGCCGGCGATGTCGCCCACATATTCCTTGAGCAGCATCATCATGCCCGCGGGCGTGCAGGAGACGAGATGGGCGCGCCCGCTCAACAGCAATCCCGCATTGATCGGGGTCAGCGCATCGACATCCTTCATCGGATCGAGCGCGTCGAGCACGGCGGCCTCGCGCACCTGGGGGGGAAGCGGCATCTGCACGAGGATTCCATGAATCGTCTCATCGTCGCTGAGCGCGCGCACGCGATGCAACACTTCGCCTTCGCTCGCATGCGCGGGCAGATGGAAACTCACCGAATTGAAGCCGATGGCCTCGGCGGTCTTGTTCTTGTTGCGGACGTAGATCTCGCTTGCCGGATCGTCGCCCACGAGAACCGTGGCAAGCCCGGGCACGAGATCATGTTCGGCCTTGAGCCGTGCGGCTTCCTCGGCGATGCGCGCGCGCAGCCTTCCCGCGAACGCCTTTCCGTCGATGATCCGCGCGCTCATCCGCCGCCTAGACCCGATACATCAGCATGCCCACGTAAGCGTCGACCAATCCCTGGATCACGCGCAGCGCGATGAACAATATCAGCGGCGACAGATCGAGCCCCGCGATCGGCGGGACGATACGGCGGATCGGCCTGAGCGCCGGTTCGGTCAACGCATCGAGCAGATTCACGAGAGATCTCGCGAGCTGGTTATAGGTATTGAGTACGCCGAAGGCGACGAGCCAGCTCACCACCACGGCCAGGATGATGACAAACAGATAGAGATCGACGACCGTGTCGAAAATGTAGAGAAGCGATCCGATGAGAGGGTTCAACATGGGCCTGTCTGCCGGATATCGTTGGTGCCGAGCGGGTCCTTTTTGCCAGCCCGTCCGATGTGGGGCAAGCCAGTCTGCTTGACAGTCAACAGGGCCGATCCCTAGATACCGGCCCCGCTTCGGGAAAACCCGAAACTGCTGGGGCTGTAGCTCAGTTGGGAGAGCGCCTCGTTCGCAATGAGGAGGTCAGCGGTTCGATCCCGCTCAGCTCCACCAGCCTTCGCTCGCTGCGCGAGCTTCGGCTCGGCAAGCCCAAGTGCCGATGCCGGACGCGCAGCGAGCGAAGGCTGCCGCGCCGAAGCGCGTCAGCGCGCAGGCGGGCTTGCGGTTCGCGCCGCTTCGCCGGGCAAGCCATCCTGCGCCGCGCCGAAGTGGGCCAAGGAGGCTGCCCGACATGGCCGACAGCTCATCGCAGCCAGATAACCCTATCGCTTTCGTGACCACCTGCAAGGGCCGGCGTCATCATCTCGAAAGGACCTTGCCCCCGATCGTGGCGGAGGCGCCGGGCGAGATCGTGGTGGTCGATTTCGATTGTCCGCAAAAATCGGCCGATTGGGCCGAGGCCAATTTTCCGGGCGTCAAGGCCGTGCGCGTGACCGGGCGCCCCGAATTCCATCTCGCGCAGGCCCGCAACATCGGCGCGCACGCAACCGCGGCGCCCTGGATCTGTTTCGTCGATGCCGACAGCGTGATTTCGCCGGGCTTCGTCGGATGGATGCGGCGCAATCTGCGCGAAGGCCACTTCTATACGCAGGACCCGGCGGGAAAATCGCTGGAGGCGCTTTCGGAAGGCGTCGTCGTTTGCCACCGCAGGGCTTTTGCGTTCGTGGAAGGCTATGACGAAACCATTCGCGGATGGGGCGCGGAAGATACCGATTTCTACGACCGGCTCGCGCTTTGCAATGTGGCAAATGTCTATTTCCCCTCCGGGCTCGTCTCCTCCCTTCCGCACGGCGAAGATGAGCGCATGCGCTTTTACGCCGTCAAGAACCGGCAGGCCCAGCAGATGCTCAATCGCACATACCGCATCGCCAAGCATCAGGTGATGCATATCATGGGCATCAAGACCGAGCTTGCGGCAGACATGCGCCAAAAGCTTTACGATCAGATCGAGGCCGCCTTCGCCGGATGGATAACCGATCCCTCCAGGCCGCTGCCCTCGGTCAAGATCTCCGTCGCGGCCCACGATTCGCTGCGCGAGCCCCACAAGATATTCAAGCAGTGCACGTTCACGCTGAGCCTGCAATAGCCGGCGATAACCGGCGATAACCTGCCATTTACCGTCTCATACGATAGTGGCCGGATGCGCGCCGCCCGCCTTCTCGCTCTCGTCCTGCCGCTTGTTCCGGCGGCACCCGCGTTCGCCGATCAGGCCGCACCCGTCCACAAGGTCACGCAGCTCGAAAGCTTCGTGATGGTGGACCCGATGTACACGACCATCGTCGATTCCAACCGGCCCGTGGGCCTGCTGATGGTCGCCATCGGCCTCAACATTCCCGACGCCGACCTTCGCGCCGAGGCGCAGCACGCGCTGCCCGTCCTGCGCGATGCGTATTTGCGCAGCCTGATGAGCTACACCACGACGCATGTGCGGCCCTGGCGCGAACCCGATGTGAGCGAAATCGCCGGGCGGCTGCAGCGCGTCACCGACCGTTCGCTGAAGAATTCCGGTGCGCGCGTGCTTCTGGGCGGGGTGGCGATGCGGCTCACGCGCTGACGCGCGCGAGCGCATGGGCGATGGCGCGTTGAGCCTCGGGGTTCGATCCCATCACCGAATGCACACCGTCGACGCGCAGATTTCGCTGATCGCCCGTCTCCTCGACGAGACATTGGCGCCAATCCACTATGCCGTCGGTCTCGGAATAGATGGCCGTCAGCGGAACGGGAAGCGGTTCGGCGATGGAATGGCGCCTGGCGATCCAGGCCGGATCGTGGAGCGGCGCGAATAGCCGTACGAATGGTTCGAGCGGTGTCGCGACGGGAAAGCGCACCGGCGTGCACAAGGTGATGACAGAGGAAACGCAACCCGGACGGCCATGCGCGAGTGCGCGCGCCATGACGCCGCCGAGGCTCTGGCCGATCAGAGAGATCGCGCCGTCGCGCGCCGAAAGCGTGGCGAGCTTCGCATCGAGACGTTCGGCGAGCCCGCGCGTGGGCCCGAGATTGAGCGCCGTGCCCGACATTTCCGCGCGATAATCGAGGCTTCGGAGAAAACCCCTGAGCCGCGACATTGCCCAATCGCCAGTCAGAAACCCCGGGATCAGAAGCACCGTCCTCCCATGTCCGCGCGGCAGGGCTTCGGCGGGAAAAGGCGGCGGCTTCACCGACCACAGCGCGGTTCGCGCCATCTCGCGCGCGAAGCTGCGAAATCCCAGCGGCGAATCGCGCGGCGGGGCGATGGCGCTTGTTGCGTCGTTCATGCCATCACATCGCCGAAATGCCGCCGTCCACCTTCAATTCGATGCCGGTCACGAATTTGGATTCGTCGGAGGCGAGATAGAGCACGGCATAGGCGATGTCGTCGGGCTCGCCGATATGGCCGAGCGGCACCTGGCGGCCGAGCTTGGCGTAAGCCTCTTCGCGGCCGTAGCGCTGCACGAGCCCGTCCAGGATGGGTGTGGCGATGAACACCGGATGCACCGAATTGGAGCGGATGCCGTAACCCTTCTTGGCGCAATAAAGCGCGACCGATTTGGAGAGATGGCGCACGCCCGCCTTGGCCGAATTATAGGCCGCCATGTTGTGGCCCGCGATGATGCCGGCGATGGAGGAGATGTTGACGATGGAGCCGCCGAGCCCCGTCGCCTTCACCGTCTTCGCGATCGGCGCCACCGACAATTTGCAGCCCAGGAACACGCCGTCGAGATCGATGGCGTGCACATGGCGCCATTCCTCCAGCGTGATGTCTTCGAGGTCCTTGGTCAGCCCGATGCCGGCATTGTTGACCAGCACATGCAATCCGCCGAAGGCTTTTTCGGTTGCGCCAAGCGCTTTCGCCCAATCCGACTCGCTCGTCACGTCGTGTTTGATCGCGATCGCCGTGCCTTTGCGCTTTTCGTTGAGCGAGGCCGCGACCTTCTCCGCGCCCGCGATATTGATGTCCGTGATGGCGACACGCGCGCCCTCGCGCGCCAGCATTCGCGAAGCCGCTTCGCCGAGCCCTTGCGCGCCGCCCGTGATGAGCGCGATCTTTCCTTCCACCCGTCCCGTCATTTTGTCCTCCGATATTGAGAGGACGATGCTGGCTTATCGCCTGCGCGGGAGCAAGCTATTTGCCGGTGAATTTCGGCGGGCGTTTTTCGAGGAAGGCCTTGATGGCTTCGCGGTAATCCTCGCTCGTGGTCGCCAGCGCATATTGATCGAGGTCCATGAAGCTGGTCGCGTAATGGAGCGCGCCCGAAACGGCATTCACCGCCTGTTTCGACATGCGCACCGCATTGGGCGGAAGCCGCGTGACCCGTTCCGCCCAATCGCGCGCATGGGCGAGCGTGCGCCCGTCGCTCGCGATCTCGTCGATCAGCCCCCAGGACAGCGCATCTTCCGCCTCGATCTTCTCGCCGAAAATGACGAAGCGCTTGGTGCGCGCGGGCCCAATGAGCGAGACGAGACGGGGGATCGAGCGCCAGCTCATATTCATGCCGAGCGGGATTTCCGGCAGCCGGAAATAGGCGCCCGCGCCCATGATGCGGAAATCGCAACTGGCGGCCAGAACCGCGCCGCCGCCGATGCAATATTGCTCGATTGCCGCGATGGTGACCTGTTCGACGCGCTCCCACGTCTCGCACATCTCGGGTCCGACCTTCAGCATCTGGCGCCGTTCCATGAGACCCGCCGCGGCGCGTCGCGACATGGCCGGATCTTTCAGATCGGCGCCCGCGGTAAATGCGCCATTGCTCGTGAGGATCACGGCCTGGGTTTCGAGATCGCCGGAGAAATTCTTCGCTGCTTCCGTGAGCTCCAGCATCAATTCGCGCGAGAGCGCGTTGCGGCGATCGCCGCGGTCGATCGTGACGGTGGCGATCGCGCCTTCGCGGGCGATCGTCACATTGTTGCCGATCTTCGTTTCGCTCATACGGTTTGCAGATAGCTCACGATGTTGAGGACGCTTCGCCGCGGCATGAACGGCACAAGCCGCGCCAAGAGGCGGTTCATGACTCCGGTGATGACGACGCGCTTGTTGCGCCTAAACGCGCGATAGCCTTTGCGCGCCACGGCGCGCGACGACATCATCACGCCCATCTTCAGAAGCTTGATCTGGTCCGAGCCCGCGCGTGAATGAAAATTGCTGTCGGTCGGGCCGGGGCAGAGGCAGGTCACATGCACGCCCGCCGCGTGTCCCTCCTTCCACAGCGCTTCGCTGAACGAAAGCACATAAGCCTTCGTCGCGTAATAGACGGCCATGCCCGGACCGGGCTGGAACGAAGCGGTGGAGGCGACGTTCAGCACGCCGCCTTTTTTGTTCGCGATCATGCGCGGCCAATAGGCATGGGTGAGCTCGGTCAGCGCGCGCACATTGAGATCGACCATGCCGACTTCGTCCGTGGCATTCGAGCCGTCGAACTTGCCCACGATCCCGTAGCCGGCATTGTTGACCAGCACATCGACATCGAGCCCGCGGGCCTTGATTTCGCCGGCGAGCTTCTCCGCGCCGCCCGGCTTTCCAAGATCGGCGGCGATCGGCGTGGCCGTGACCTTGTTTTCCTTCGAGATCGCTTCGGCCAATTGCTTGAGCGTGTTCTCGCTGCGCGCCGTCAGGATGAGGTTATAGCCGTCCTTGGCGAAGCATTTGGCGAGTTCGAGCCCGATGCCGCTCGAGGCGCCGGTGACGAGCGCGGTCTGGCCGTCGCCCCTTCGTTTTCGTGCCATGTCATGGTCCTTTCGAATTGGCCGTGCCCGCATCCAGCTTGATATCGGGCATGATCCGGTCGAGTTCGCTGACGGTCTCGCCCGTGATGTCGAGGTTCGCCGGCGCGTAGAGGATCGTGTCGTTGGCGAGGATGAGCTGGGCGCCGTGACGTTGCATCAGCCTGTCCAGGATCGCGCTCAACTCGGTTTCGATCTGCCTGCGTGCGCGCAAGACCGCGTCCTCGATGACTTTCTGGCGCAGCTCCACATCGCTCTGGAACGATTTGAGCGCGGCATTATAGGCGTCCGCCTCGGCCTGATACTCCTGTGGCGAAAGCGAGGAGGCCTTGGCCTTCACTTCGTCGGCCTGCTTGTTCAGGTCCATCTTGCGCGGCAGGAAATCGGCCTCGGCCTGGTTGACGAGATAATTGACCTGTACGCCGATCGACTTGCCCACTTTGGAATCGGCGAGCAGCGCGTCGCGGTCGATCTCCAGGATGCGCACCGGCGCGCCTTGCGGAAAGGCGATCTTGGTGTTTCTGCCCGTGAGCCGGTCGTAGACGTCTTCGGTGATGTCGAAGATGGGTTCGCCCACGACGACGGCGCTGCGGTTGAGGATCATCGTCGCGCCGCCTTTGCTCATGGCGCCATCCAGAAGGGCATCCACCTTCGCGTCGATGGTCTGCGATTTCGTTTGCGGCACGAATTTGATGGCCGCGGCGCGGTCGAGCACCAGCGGGCGCGAGGCCACCGTGTTGACCGCAGGATCGCCAAGCGGCGACGAATTGCGCGGCGTATGCGTCTTGTCGAGTGCGCGTTCGATATCGGCCGTCATCTCGGCGGAGGCCGGAAACCGCAGCAGCGCGGATTTGGCGAGCACGATCGCGCCGTAGCGCCGGGCTTCGGTATTGACCAATGGCTCCAGGTCGCGCGTGAGCTGGGCTTTTTCCGCGCCGGCGTAGCGCGCGAAGATGGCGTCACGGTCGAGGACGAGAACGGGCGGCGCCGCGAAATAATCCTCGCTCGGCCGCGGGCCTGCGGCCGCCGTCACCAGGAATATCGCGGCAATGGCGAAGAGACGTGTGTTCGCGTTCATGCCCCCCACCCGGACACGCTGATGGGCGAAGGCTAGTCCGCGGGCGCGGGCCGATCAATATAGGAACAATAAAGAAGCGCGCGATTATTCGGCGGCGAGTGCCGAAGGCGTCATCAGCGATTTGCCGCCATTGAGCGTCATCAGGTATTTGATGCCTTCCTCGGCGATGTCGTCGCCCACCATGCGGTCGCTTTCGGCATGGAGTTCGGCCATGTCGACATAGGCCGCATAGGTGCCGCGCGTGCGGTCCGTGATGATCCCGGCCTTCAAGAGCGTCTTGATGAGCACGCGGAAGATGGAGGTGGAATCCTTCAGCCGTTCGCGCAGCCGCGCATCGGTGAAGGCTTCCATCATCGCGCCTTGCGCCCATTCCCAGGTCATTCCGAACTGGGCATAGAGCCATTTCTTCTGTTCGGGGCTGCCGATGTTGCGTAAGAGGCCCATGAACACTTCGGCCGCCCAATCCTCGATCTTGTCGCGCTCTTCCGTGGAGAGCTTGGGGATCGTGCGGTCGGCCCAGATCTTCCCGAATTTGTGATGGAAGGCTTCGTCGGTCATGACCATCTGCATCAGATGCTTCATGAGCGGGTCGCGCGTCTCCTTGAAGAAGGTCGCAAAGGCGCCCATCGCCAGCCCCTCGACGAGGAGCTGCATGCCGACGAGCTTCTTCCACACCAGCGGCGAGGACACGAGTTCGTTGAGCAACGCGCCGAGCGCGGGCCCCACCTTCACCGGCTTTCCCCAGCGCGCCTTCACATAGGCCGAGAAGGCGGTGACGTGGCGCGCCTCTTCGCGCGTCTGGTTGGCGGCGTATTCCTGCGCACCGGGGTCGCGCAG
>DATIZS010000217.1:0-4076 GCA_035516955.1 Rhizomicrobium sp. | reverse complement strand
GACTTCTCCGAAAGCCTGCGCCGCGCGGTCGAGAACGCCGAGCGCGCGCAGGCCCGCGGCGGGCGGATTTCCGGCATTGCCTGCGGCTTCACCGAGCTCGACTCCCTGCTTGGCGGCTTGCAGCCCTCCGACCTCATCATCGTCGCGGGCCGGCCCGGCATGGGCAAGTCCTCGCTCGCGACCAATATGGCGTTCCACGCGGCGCGCAACTACCTCCAGGACATGGAAGCAGGCGAAGAGGTCGCGCGCGGCGCTCCGGTTCTCCTCTTTTCGCTCGAAATGGCGGCGCAGCAATTGGCGGCGCGCATCCTTTCCGAGCAGACCGAAATCGAAATGTGGAAGATCCGCAACGGCCGCTTCTCCGAAAGCGAGTGGGAGAAGTTCGTGCTCACCATGCAGGAACTCTCCACGCTCCCGCTTTACATCGACGATACCGGCGGCATCTCCATCGCCCAGATCGCCGCGCGCGCGCGCCGCCTCAAGCGCGAGAAGAACATCGGCCTCGTCATCATCGACTATCTGCAATTGATCGAGCCGTCGCGGCGCGGCGAGAACCGCGTGCAGGAAATCACCGAAGTGACGAAGGGGCTGAAGGCGCTCGCCAAGGAGCTCGACGTGCCGGTGATGGCGCTCTCGCAATTGTCGCGCGGTGTCGATGCGCGCGACGACAAGCGGCCCGTGCTGTCCGATCTTCGCGAGAGCGGCTCCATCGAACAGGACGCCGATGTGGTGATGTTCATCTATCGCGAGGAATATTACCTGAAATCGCGCGAGCCCGAGCCCGGCACCCCCGAACACGGCAAATGGCTCGAGAAGATGGAACGCGTCCACCGCCGCGCCGAGGTGCTGGTCGAAAAACACCGCCACGGCGCCACCAACCGCATCGAGCTCTTCTTCGACGACCGCTTCACGCGGTTCTCGAATTTGGCGGAGTGAGGGGCATTATCAAACTTGGTTTGAACCGCTAGAAATATCCTTCGTCAATCGCTTTGATCTTTATCGTATCCCGGACGACTACACCTACTTCATAGTGAATCATCAGTTCTGCAAGCTGTTCACCATCGATCAATACGACATGAACGGTCGAGCCATGAGCCGCTTTTTCGGCATCACCGCTGAAACTCGATGCGGTTACAAAAACACCTTTGTTGGCACGATGAATATTCAAGGCGCCGATGAAATCGCGTATTTCTTTGGGACCCACAGTGTTTCCATCTTTCCAACGCTTAGCTTGGATATATACACGATCCAAACCGAGTGGGTCCTGATTTATGACGCCATCCATTCCACCATCGCCTTTGCCACCCAAGGCCGCCGCCATTTCTGCTCGGCCTTGCCCATAATCCATCGCGACCAGCAATTGAATGATAAGGCCTTCAAAATCTGCGGCATCCATTTTTCGAACGTTATCGAGCAATTCGCTTGTTAAAGCGGCTTCTAGATCCTTTTGCGCTGAATAGATGCGTTCATCCGGTGGTTCACTGACACTTTGAGTAGTTATCGTGGCATCCACCTCATCTTTCGTTCTGTCGACCGGGCCGTGAGAGCGCCACGCATTGAATTCTGCGTAACGCGATAATGTCTGGTTGTCGATGGCCCGCGGATTTTCTGCCAGAAGTTCTCGACCACGTTGCGTAATTTGAAATTTACCCCGCTGCGGACTTTCGAGCAGCCCAGCACGTGTCGTGTAAAGCTTTGCCCAGTGCATTCTATTATAGAACTTACCAAATCTTCCGCTCGGAAGCCGCTCGGCCAAATCCTGTTCAGTTAGGTGCATATCTTTCGCAAGGACGGGCACAAGCTCTATAATGCTTACGGGTTTCGGTGATGCTGCAATACGCTTCAATAACGGCAGCATAATCGACTGATAGTCTGGTACGGACATTGATCCTCCAAAAAGGCCCGGTTTTGTTGTGTCGGGAGAACCGGAAACCCCGCGGCAGCAGCCCATCCCGCGTTTCGCTCCGACGGAAGCTGATGAGCGATTGCACGCTCCAAGTACGGGTCAGCCGTTTCCAATATAGCACAGTTGTCATCCCCGGCGAGCGCGCAACGCGCGAGGGAAGGGGGCCCAGGTGCTGATCACCCGCGCGGTAGCGATACCTGGGCTCCCTTGCTCTCGCGATGCGGAACGCATCGCTCGGCCGGGCATAACAATGTGAACTCATCCCCCCGCCATTGTCTTGCCGCACACCCATGGGCATTGTCCGCCCATGAGCGAATTCGAACCGGCGCGGCTGACGGTGCGCCTCGGCGCCCTCGGCGCGAACTACCGCGAATGCGTGCGCCGCTCGGCCAAGGCGGAGGTCGCCGGCGTCGTCAAGGCCGACGGCTATGGCCTCGGCATGGAGAAGATCGCCCATGCGCTGGCGCGCGAAGGCTGCGAGACGTTCTTCGTGGCGCGGCTCGCGGAAGGCATCGGGCTTCGCGACATTGTTCCGCGCGCGCGCATTTTCGTGCTCGACGGCGCAGAGGACGGCACCATCCCTGGGCTCATCGCCAACAATCTGACGCCGGTGCTGAATTCGCTGGCCGAGATCGCGGCGTGGGCAAAGGCCGCGCCCGGCCTCGATGCCGCCATCCATGTCGACACGGGCATGAACCGGCTGGGGCTTCCGGCGGGCGAACTTTCGATCCTCGCCGCCGAGGCGAAAGCGCGGCTCAAGGACGTCCATGTCGTGCTCGTCATGAGCCATCTGGCATGCGCCGACGATCCGGCCTCGCCGATGAACGCGGCCCAGCTCGCGCGTTTCAAGGCGGCGCTCGCGAGCCTTCCGCCGGCGCCCGCAAGCCTTTCCTCCTCGGGCGGGGTGCTGCTCGGCAAAGATTATTTGTTCGACATGGTGCGCCCGGGCATCGGGCTCTATGGCGGCAATCCGGGCATTGAAAAACCAAATCCGTTCAAAGTGGTAGCCGTCCTGACGGGGCGTATCCTGCAGCTCCGCCGCGTTGACAAGGGTGAGAGCGTTGGCTACGGAGCCACCTTCCGCACCGCCCGCCCGAGCGCGCTCGCAACCGTTGCGCTAGGTTATGCCGACGGGTTGATGCGCGCGGTGGGAAATCGCGGGGCGGGTGCGATAAAAGGCGTCCGCGCGCCCATTGCGGGCCGCGTTTCGATGGACCTCGTCACGCTCGACGTGACGGATGTGCCGGATGTGAGCGTGGGGGGCGAGGTGGAATTCCTGGGCGATACGATTTCACTCGAAGAACTGGCGGGCGCGTCGGGGACCGTGGCCTATGAGATACTGACGTCGCTGGGCAAACGCGCGGCGCGCCATTACGAGGGCGGCGCATGAATTTTTTCGCGGCAATCGGCCGGGTCACGCTCGCCTTCTTCGAACAGACCGGCAGGCTCACGCTTTTCATCGGTTCGGCCATCAGCGGCGTGATACGCCCGCCGCTCTATTGGCGGCTGATCGGCCAGCAGATGGCGAGGATCGGCTATTTCTCGCTGCCGGTTGTGGGATTGACCGCGTTCTTCACCGGCGGTGTGCTGGCGCTGCAGATCTATATCGGCGCCAGCCGCTACGGCGCGGAGGCGTTCGTGCCGGTGGTGGTGCTGGTGGGCATCACGCGCGAATTGGGGCCGGTGATTTCGGGCCTGATGGTGGCAGGCCGCGTGGCGGCGGCCATCGCCGCCGAGATCGGCACGATGCGCGTGACCGAACAGATCGACGCGCTGACCACGCTTTCCACCAATCCGATCAAATATCTCGTGGTGCCGCGGCTTCTCGCCGCCATCATCACCATGCCGATTCTGGTCGGCATTGCCGATGCCATCGGCGTCTTGGGCGGTTATGTGGCCTCGACGCAGAGCCTCGGCTTCAACGGCGCGATTTATCTCTCCAACACCGTCGATGCGCTGGCCTGGAACGACATCAATTCCGGCCTCATCAAGGCGGCGGTGTTCGGCTTCATCATCGCGCTGCTCGGCTGCTACAACGGCTTCAATTCCAAGGGCGGCGCGCAGGGCGTGGGCGCGGCCACCACCAGCGCGGTGGTGTCCTCCTGCATTCTCATTCTCGCCGCCGACTTTGTCCTGACCGCGCTTCTGTTCCACACCACATGACGCCCAA
>DATIZS010000216.1:0-5422 GCA_035516955.1 Rhizomicrobium sp. | reverse complement strand
GGCTGCTGGCGCTGGTCACGGGGCTGTTGTCGGCGCTGGCGTTCGCGCCGTTCTGCATCTTTCCGTTCCTGCTCATCGCCTTTGCGATGCTCGTTCTGTTCATCGACGGCGCGCGGCGCGCAAAGCGGCCCATGCTCGGCGCCTTCGCAATCGGCTGGGTCTTCGGCTTCGGACATTTCCTCGCGGGTCTCTATTGGGTCGGTTACGCCTTCATGGTCAATCCTTCCGCGCATGAATGGCAGATTCCTTTTGTCGCGATTCTCCTGCCCGGCGGACTTGCGCTGTTTCCGGCCGTTGCCGCGCTGATCGCCTCGCTGTTCTGGCGGGCGGGCACAGCGCGCATTTTGATCTTCACTCTCTGTTACGCGGCGGCCGAATGGCTGCGCGGCCATGTCTTCACCGGGTTTCCCTGGAACATCCCGGCCTATGGCTGGGGCGCGTCGCTGGGCGTGCTGCAGAGCGTGGCGCTGATCGGGGCTTACGGACTATCCGTGCTCACGATCCTTTTCGGCGCCTCGCTTGCGCGCGTCACCGACCGCGACAAGCGCGCCTGGCGATTGCCGATCGCGATGACGATCGTGTTCGCGCTGCTCGCGATAACGGGCGACATCCGTCTTGCGGTCACGCCCGAAACGAATGTCGCCAAAGTGCATCTGCGCCTCGTGCAGCCGAACGTGCCGCAGGATCAGAAATATGTTTTCAAGGACATTGCGAGGAACTGGCGGCGGCTCATCTTTCTCAGCGAGGCGCAATCGAGCGAAGGTCCGCCCACCCACATCATCTGGCCGGAAGCGGCACCGCCCTTTTTCCTCGCGCGCGAGCCGATGGCGCTGGACGA
Source organism: Rhizomicrobium sp. (assembly GCA_035516955.1). GTDB lineage: Bacteria > Pseudomonadota > Alphaproteobacteria > Micropepsales > Micropepsaceae > Rhizomicrobium. The sequence continues at coordinate 4,584 of DATIZS010000216.1, read as the reverse complement.
CATCGCCGTGCTGACCGGGCATAATCGCGTCTTGATGACGGGCGCCGTGCGCGGCATGCGCGATGACAGCGGCGTGCATTTCTTCAACAGCGTCTACATCTTCGCCCACGCCGGCGAACTCATCGCCACTTACGACAAATTCCATCTCGTGCCGTTCGGCGAATACCTGCCGGCTCCCATTGCGGGGCTCTTGAATGATCTCGGCATCACGAAACTTGTGGATAGTCCGGGCGGCTTCACGCCGGGCACGGGTCCCAGGACCTATGCCGTACCGGGCGCGCCGCCGGCCGGGCCGCTGATCTGTTACGAGATCCTGTTTCCGAATGCGGTCGTGGGCGCCACGCGGCCGGGCTGGATCGTCAATGTCACCGACGATTCCTGGTTCGGCCCGTCCAGCGGCCCATACCAGCACCTCCTGACTGCGCGCGTTCGCGCCATCGAGGAGGGGCTTCCCGTGGCCCGCGCCGCCAACACAGGGATTTCGGCGGTGATTGACCCCCTCGGCCGTATAAGGGCGTCGCTGGGGCTGGACAAAATGGGCGTGGTGGATGCGCCACTTCCATCCGCGCTCAGGCCTACCCCTTTCGCGCATTTGGGGGACGCCGGCTTTTTTGTATTATGGATCGGTTGTCTGGTTTTGGCCATACTATCTTTACGTGTGTCCGGTCGCAAAGCTTAGGGGGAACCCCTTTCCGGGACCGTATAAATATGGCTAAGGTCCCAAGAAGAAACGAAATTTCAGCAAGTAGATCCGTGCCCAAAAAGCAAGCCAACCCCATCGACGCGCAGGTCGGCAATCGCGTCCGCCTGCGACGTATGCTGATCGGAATGAGCCAGGAGAAGCTCGGAGAGCTTCTCGGATTAACGTTTCAGCAGGTGCAGAAATATGAGAAAGGCGTGAACCGAATAGGCGCGGGCCGCCTTTTTCAGGTCTCGCGCATCCTCGGAGTTCCCATCGACTATTTCTACGAAGGCGTGGTCGATCAATTGCCCTCGCCCGCGCCGGGATTCGCCGAGGAGAGCACGACGCAGCCCGTCATGGAATTTCTCTCGAGCAGCGAGGGCCTTCAGCTCTCCCTCGCCTTCATGCGCATCAAGGATTCGAAGGTGCGCAAGCGCGTGCTCGATCTCGTGAGAAGCCTGTCGGAAGAAGGCGAAAGCAGCTAACCCTTGCGCGATGACTTTTCGTCAAGGCCGGAGCGGCCCGCGCGCGCTTCGAGCGCCGCATAGGCGTCGCTCGGTGCGATTCCGCACGCAGCCCACAGCACGAGCAGGTGATAGAGAAGGTCGGCCGACTCGGCGGTGAGCGCGGCCTTGTCCTGGGCGACCGCCGCGAGCGCGGTCTCCACGCCTTCTTCGCCCAGCTTTTTCGCAATCTTCAGGACACCCTGGGAAAACAATTTCGCCGTGTAGGAGACCGACGGGTCGGCCCCTTTCCGGGATTCGATCACCGTGAACAGTCGGTCGATAGGGTGCGCCTCAGCCATGATGCAACCTAATCCCGCGCGCGATTCGCGCCAAGCATTAGTTGGCCCCCGAATCGAGAAGGCGCCGCGCGATCACCTGCGCCTGAATCTCGGCCGCGCCCTCGAAGATGTTGAGGATGCGCGCGTCGCAGAGCACGCGGCTGATCTTGTATTCGAGCGCAAAGCCGTTGCCGCCGTGGATCTGCAGCGCATTGTCGGCCGACGCCCAGGCCACGCGCGCGGCCAGCAGCTTGGCCATGCCCGCTTCGAGATCGCAGCGCCTTCCTTCGTCCTTTTCGCGCGCGGCGAAATAGGCGATCTGGCGCGCGACCGCGATCTCCACCGCCATCATCGCGAGCTTGTCGCGCACGCGCGGGAAACCGACGATGGCGCGGCCGAATTGGCGGCGCGACAGCGCATATTCCAATCCCAGATCGAGCGCGGAAACCGCCACACCGACGGCGCGCGCCGCCGTCTGGATGCGCGCCGATTCGAACGTCTGCATCAATTGCTTGAAGCCCTGACCTTCCTCGCGGCCGAGAAGATCGGCGGCAGGAACCTCGAACCCGTCGAAACCGATCTCGTATTCCTTCATGCCGCGATAGCCGAGCACGCGGATTTCGCCGCCGCTCATGCCCTTGGCCGGGAACGGATCGGAATCGGTGCCGCGCGGCTTCTCGGCGAGGAACATGGAGAGGCCGCGATAATCCTTCGTGTTGGGATCGGTGCGCACGAGCAGCGTCATCATGTCGGCGCGCGCGGCGTGGGTGATCCAGGTCTTGTTGCCGAATATTTCGTAATTCTCGCCCTTTTTCACCGCGCGTGTTCGCAAGCTCCCCAGATCGGAGCCGGTATTGGGTTCGGTGAAGACGGCGGTCGGCAGTTTCTCGCCGCGCGCGATCAGGGGCAGCCAGCGGTCGCGCTGGTCCTTGGTACCACCGCAGAGGATGAGTTCGGCCGCGATTTCGGAGCGCGTTCCCAAGCTGCCCACGCCGATATAGCCGCGCGAAAGTTCCTCCGAGACGACGCACATCGCGGTCTTCGACAATCCCGCGCCGCTATATTCTTCGGGAATGGTAAGGCCGAATACGCCGAGCGCGCTCATCTCCGAAATCACGTCGAGCGGAATGAGCTCGTCCTTCAGGTGCCAGTCATGGGCGAACGGCACGATCTTGTCTTGTGCGAATTTGAAGAACTGCTCGCGGATCATCGTCATCGTGTCGTCGAGGCCCGGATCGCCGATATGCATGGCGCCCGCGTGCTTGACCATGTAGTCGGCGATGCCGGCACGGATTTCGGGACGTGTTCCCTCCGCGATCAATTCGAGGACGGTGGGCGAGCGCAGCGGCGCGGTTTCGTCGTCGTCCAGCCCGAGATCGGAAAGCCGCACGATCTCGTTCTGGCTCATCGGAATGCCGCCGGCGATCTGGGCCAGATATTCGCCGAACGCCGCCTCGACGATCAGCCGCTCGACCTCGCCGAGTTTGTGCTCGCGGTCGAGCTCGCGGCCCCAGCGCAGCATCTGGCGAAGCGCCTCGACATAGGTCGCAAGCCAGGCGAGGCCATGCGCCTCGCGCTGATGGCTGTCGATGGCAGCGGCCGAAACCTTCCCGTCGCTGCCCAGGTTTGCACGCAATTCCGTGCGCGCCGCGGTCAAAACGCCCTCCGCCGCGAGTACCGCTTCTTCGCAACGTCCCAGCAGATGAGGAATGGTCGATCCGGTCATGGCTCTCAAACAGCTTTCATTGGCGCGGAGCCATATCCAATAACGTCCGCGCACGCATTGCGCACCGATTGCCGCAAACTATTGCGCTTTTGCCGGCGTCACATCCACGGTGACCGAAACGTCGCTCTTGTCCGTGGCCGTGGTGCCGGGCGCGCGATAGGTCGCCCGGAAGGTCACCTGGCCCGGCTCGCCGGTGGTGAAGGAAAACGTCGTGACCTCCGGCGCGCCCGCCGCGTCGACCGCTTCCGTCGTGCGTCCCGACAGGATCAGTTCCGGCGTCAGATCGGCGTCGAGGAACCAGAAATTGCCGGAACCGTGATGGCCCGTGAGTTTCACGATCAGCGTATCGCCCTGCGCCACGCTCACGGTCTTGCCGTTGTCGGCATCCGTGATGGTGACATCGGCCAGCGCCGTTCCACCGAGAGCGAATAGAAAGACGAACGCGGCAAGCCCGCGCCTGACAGCATTTGACATGGCATCCTCCCCGATTATGGGATGCACTCTACTCGGATCGCGCCTCGATGACATCCTCGACGGTGCGCAATCCGGGGCGCGGCGAGGTGACGAGAACCGCCATGTTGCCCGGCAGATGCTCGTTTTTCCACATCTTGGTATGAGCACGGGGGATGTCGGACCACGGAAAGACTTCGCTCATGCAGGGATCGATGCGCCGCTCGAGCACGAGGCGGTTGGCCTGGCTGGCCTGCATCAGATTGGCGAAGTGCGAACCCTGGACGCGCTTCTGGCGCATCCAAACGTAGCGCGCATCGAAGGTGATGTTGTAGCCCGTGGTGCCGGCGCAGAACACGACCATGCCGCCGCGCTTCACGACGAGGCACGAAACCGGGAAGGTCGATTCGCCGGGATGCTCGAACACCATGTCGACGTCATTACCCTTGCCGGTGATGTCCCAGATCGCCTTGCCGAATTTGCGCGCCTCTTTCGTCCAGGCATCGTATTCGGGCGAACCCACTTTCGGCATCTGGCCCCAGCAATTGAAGTCTTTGCGGTTGATCACGCCTTTGGCGCCGAGCGAGAGCACGAAGTCGCGCTTGCTCTCGTCCGAGATGACGCCAATCGCATTCGCGCCGCTCACCGCGCAAAGCTGCACCGCGAATGACCCGAGACCGCCCGATGCGCCCCAGATCAGCACGTTATGGCCGGGACGCAGGATATGCGGCCGGTGGCCGAAGAACATGCGATAGGTGGTGGCGAGCGTCAGCGTGTAGCACGCGCTTTCTTCCCAGGAGAGGTGCTTGGGCCGCTCCATCAGCTGGCGGTCCTGCACGCGCGCGAATTGCGCGAACGATCCGTCGGGAGTTTCGTAGCCCCAGATGCGCTGCGACGGCGAGAACATCGGATCGCCGCCGTTGCATTCCTCGTCGTCGCCGT
>DATIZS010000215.1:0-4174 GCA_035516955.1 Rhizomicrobium sp. | reverse complement strand
GCCTGATCGATCTCATCCTCGAAAACGAACGGCCCCGGAATCCCGGGGCCGTTTTTTTTCGCGTCAATGAATCGCGTGGCTGGGCGGCTCGGGCGCGAGCACATCCTCGCCCACGTCGAAGCTCTGGCCGTTGATGGTGAGGCCGTGCTTGCCGGCGCCGACCTTGACCTTGGCGCCGTCGCCGATCGTGCCTTGCAGCAGCATTTGCGCGAGCGGATCCTGAAGCCGCCGCTGGATGACGCGCTTGAGCGGCCGCGCGCCATAGACCGGATCATAACCGGCCGTCGCCAGCCAGTCGCGCGCCTTGTCGTCGAGCGCGATCTCGATCTTGCGGTCGGCGAGCAGTTTCTGAAGCCGCGCGATCTGGATGTCGACGATTTTGTCCATGTTCTTCCGCGTCAGGCGGTGGAACAGGATGATCTCATCCAGCCGGTTGAGGAATTCGGGACGGAAATGCTGGCGCACCATGCCCATCACCTGCGCGCGCACCGCGGGGCTTTCCTCGCCGGTCATGAATTCGGTTCCCAGATTCGAGGTGAGGATGATGACGGTGTTGCGGAAATCGACGGTGCGGCCCTGGCCGTCAGTCAGGCGCCCGTCGTCCAGCACCTGAAGCAGCACGTTGAACACGTCGTGATGCGCCTTTTCCACTTCGTCGAACAGGATCACCTGATAGGGACGCCGGCGCACGGCTTCGGTGAGCGCGCCGCCTTCTTCATAGCCGACATAGCCCGGCGGCGCGCCGATCAGACGCGCGACCGAATGCTTCTCCATGAATTCGCTCATGTCGATGCGCACCATGGCGGTGTCGTCGTCGAACAGGAACGCGGCGAGCGCTTTCGTGAGTTCCGTCTTGCCGACGCCGGTGGGGCCGAGGAACAGGAACGAACCGATCGGCCGATTGGGATCCTGCAAACCGGCGCGCGCGCGGCGCACGGCGTTGGAGATCGCGCGCACGGCTTCGTCCTGGCCGACGACGCGCGCTTCGAGCGAAGATTCCATGTGCAGCAATTTCTCGCGCTCGCCTTCGAGCATCTTGTCGACGGGAATGCCGGTCCAGCGCGAGACGACCGCGGCGATCTGCTCGGGCGTCACCGATTCCTTCGCGAGTTCTCCGCCCTGTTTTTCCTCGATCGCCTTCAGCTTGCGTTCGAGATCGGGGATGATGCCGTAGGTGAGTTCGCCCGCGCGCGCGAAATTGCCCTTGCGCTGCGCGATCTCGACCTCCTGACGCGCGGCGTCGAGTTTTTCCTTGAGCCCCTGCACGTCATGAAGCGATTGCTTTTCTTCCTTCCACTTCGCGGTCTGGGTGGCCGATTTTTCTTCGAGTTCCGCAAGCTCGCTTTCGAGCGCGGCGAGACGGTCCTTCGACGCCTTGTCGGATTCCTTCTTCAACGCCTCGCGCTCGATCTTGAGCTGCATGATGCGCCGGTCGAGTTCGTCGAGCTCCTCGGGCTTGGAATCGACCTGCATACGAAGCCGCGACGCCGCTTCGTCCATCAGGTCGATGGCCTTGTCGGGCAGGAAACGGTCGGTGATATAGCGGTTCGACAGCGTGGCCGCGGCGACAATTGCCGAGTCGGTGATGCGGACGCCGTGATGGACTTCGTATTTCTCTTTGAGCCCGCGCAGGATGGAGATCGTGTCCTCCACCGTCGGTTCGTTGACGAACACCGGCTGGAAACGCCGCGCCAGTGCGGCATCTTTCTCCACATGCTTCCTGTATTCATCGAGCGTGGTGGCGCCGATGCAATGCAGTTCGCCGCGTGCCAGTGCCGGCTTTAAGAGATTGGATGCATCCATCGCGCCTTCGGCTTTGCCGGCGCCGACCAGCGTATGCATCTCGTCGATGAAGAGGATCACCTTGCCTTCGGCGGCGATGATCTCGTTGAGCACGGCCTTGAGCCGCTCCTCGAATTCGCCGCGGAATTTGGCGCCCGCGATCAGCGCGCCCATGTCGAGCGCCATCAGCTTCTTGTCGCGCAAGGATTCCGGCACATCGCCGTTGACGATGCGCAGCGCCAACCCTTCCGCAATCGCGGTCTTGCCGACGCCCGGCTCGCCGATCAGCACGGGATTGTTCTTGGTGCGCCGCGCCAGCACCTGGATGGTGCGCCGGATTTCCTCCTCGCGCCCGATCACGGGATCGAGCTTGCCGGAGCGGGCGAGCTCGGTCAGGTCGCGGGCATATTTCTTGAGCGCGTCATATTGATTCTCGGCCGTCGCCGAATCCGCGGTACGGCCCTGGCGCAGATCCTTGATGGCGGCGTTCAGGCCCTGCGGCGTGACGCCGGCGTCTTTCAGGATGCGCGCGGTATCGCCGCCCATGGCGAGCGCCAGCAAAAGATATTCGGCGGTGACGAAGGAATCGCCCGCCTTCTTGGCCGCCTGTTCGGCGGCGTCGAGAAGCCGCCCGGTTTCGGGGGCGAGATAGACCTGGCCTGCGCCCGCGCCTTCGATACGCGGGATTTTGGCCAGCGCCATTTCGGTCTGCTGAAGCGCCTGCTCGGGCCGTCCGCCCGAAGCGCGGATCAGCCGCGCGGCCAAGCCCTCCTCGTCGTCGAGGAGCACCTTCAAAAGATGCTCGAGCTTTAAGGTCTGGTGGTTGGAACGAAGGGCAAGCCCTTGCGCGGATTGGATGAAGCCTTGCGCCCGCTCGGTGAATTTCTCGATGTCCATGTCTGCCTCTCACGCCCCCCATCAAGGCAGGCGTCTGGATTGGAACGACCCCGAAGGCATCGTTCTCCCGCTAATGTGGGAAGCGCATTGAGCCAGGACAAGAGCGGGGCCGACCGACCGCGGAAAGCCTATTCGCCGTCGTCGGCGCCCTCGGCGTCGTCGTCGCCGGCGCTGTCGGTCAGCGAGAAGGCGGCGTTGCTGTTGGGCTGCTGATAATTGCCCTCGCCGTTCGGGCCCCGGCCATTGCCGTTCGGCTGGTGGTAGTTCGGCTGCTGCGCGCCGCCGCCGACGCCCTGCTGCTGGTATTGCTGCTGCTGCAGCGCCTGATTGGCCGCCAGGATGCGATAGTAGTGCTCGGCATGCTGCAGGTAATTCTCGGCCATTACGCGGTCGCCGGCCGAATTGGCGTCGCGCGCCATCTGCAGATATTTCTCGTAAACATGCGCGGCGGAACCGCGGATCTTGATCTCCGGCCCGTTGGAATCGAACGTCCGGTTGGGATTTCCCTGTTGCGGCCTTCCGCGGCCGCGGCCTCTCGAGCGTTTCACCTTAGCCCCTTTGTCATGGGACGAGCTTCCCTCAGCGTGCAATCGCCAAAATCTTCACGCCCCAAGGCGCGTGTGCTGGACAGCCGCATGAAATGAGCAGAGCTCGTCTTTCGCTTTGCGCAGGATCCGGCGAAAACCTTTCGCCCGATCACCCCCATGATCTACCCGGGCAAGCCGCCCGGCAGGGGGTCCTGCATCCCCTCGCAAGACCGAAACTAACGGCTCGGCCTTGGGTTTCCAACTGTTTTCTGCGCCATGGCACGGGCCATGACGCATCGGGGGATGCCCGAGAGATCGGGGGCGAGGCGCTCGATTTCAAGACCTGCGGCCCGCAGGATGGCCGAAACCGCCTCGCCCTGCCCTTTGCCGATTTCCAAGATCGCACAACCCTTTGGCGCGAGAAGGCGAGGCAGAAGGGGCGCAATGGCGCGATAGGTGTCGAGCCCGTCGGGCCCGCCGAAGAGCGCCTGAACCGGCTCATGGGCGAGTTCGGGCCCGGCTGCGGCCAAATCGTCCCGCGAAAGATAAGGCGGGTTGGTAACCATAAGATCGAAGCCGGTCTGCTTCACCTGCGCCCAATCGGCGAGACGCAACGCGCAGCGCGATTCGAGGCCGAGCTTTTGCGCATTGCGCTTCGCCCAGCCAAGCGCCTCTGGCGAGGAATCGACGCCGAGGCCGGTGGCGTTGGGATAGAGATGCAGCAAGGTGAGTAGCAGGCAGCCCGTGCCGGTTCCGAGGTCGAGGATTTCGAGGGCGGCGCTGCGATCGGGGAACCGCTTCAGCGCCTGCTCGATCAGCGTCTCGGTTTCGGGGCGCGGCACCAGCGCGCCCGGACCGACGTCGAATTCGAGATCCCAGAAGCCCTTTTTTCCCACGATGTAGGCGACGGGTTCGCGGGCGATGCGGCGGGCGATGAATTGCTCAAATTCTTTCAACAAATCATCCGT
>DATIZS010000214.1:0-7424 GCA_035516955.1 Rhizomicrobium sp. | reverse complement strand
CGTCGGAAGCGATTTCCCGCAAACCGATATACAAGCGGTTTAGAAAAAACTCACCGGATCGACATCCACAGTCATGCGCACGGCATTGGGAATTTTCACGGCGGCAAGCCAGTTGCGCAAATAAGCTTGCACGTCCACACTCTTCTCCGCCTGCACCAGCAAGCGTTCGCGCACGCGGCCGCGCAGGATTTGGTAGAACGCCGGCGTCGGTCCCCACACTTTCACGCCGCGTGCCGATGGCGCCTTCTTCGCAAGCTCCTTGCCAACATCGCGCACCAAATCGCCGTCATGGCTTGAAAGTATGATCGCCGCCAATCGCCCGAATGGCGGCGCATGGGCGCGCTCGCGGAAAATCTTTTCCTGCTCGTAAAACGCATTGCGGTCGTTGCTGGCGAGCGCCTTCATCACCACATCTTCCGGATTGCGCGTCTGCACGAGCACGAGCCCGGGCTTTTCGGCTCTCCCTGCGCGGCCCGAAACCTGATGGAGCAACTGGAATGTGCGCTCGCGCGCGCGCAAATCGCCGTCGGAGCCGCCGAGATCGGCATCGATCACGCCCACCAATGTGAGCTGCGGAAAATGATGACCCTTGGCGATGATCTGCGTTCCGATCAACACGTCTATCTCGCGCTTGGCCATGGAACGGATCGCGGCCTGCGTTTCGGCGGGTCCGTGCATGGTGTCGCTCGATGCAATCGCCATCTTCGCTTCGGGGAAGACGCGGGCGAATTCCTCGGCCACCCGCTCCACGCCCGGTCCGCACGGCGTCAATTCGCCCGCGCCGCATTGCGGGCAATGAGGCGGTTTGGCGCATTCATATCCGCAATGATGACAGACGAGCTTTCGATGATAGCGATGCTCCACCAGCCAGGCCGAACATTGGCTGCACACCATCTTGTGTCCGCAGGTTTCGCAGAGCGTGAGCGGCGCATAGCCACGCCGGTTGAGGAACAACATCGCCTGTTCACCGCTCGCAAGCGTTGCCGCGATCGCTTCGCGAAGCGGTTCGGAAATCCACATGCCCGGCTCGGCGCGCGCATGGCGCAGATCAATGAGTTTTATTTCCGGCAACACCGCATCGCCATGCCGGTTGGGCAGTTTCAGCCAGTGATAACGCCCGCTCGCCGCATTGACGTAAGTCTCGAGCGATGGCGTGGCGCTGGAAAGCACGATTGCCGCATTCTCGATGCGCGCACGCACCACGGCCATGTCGCGGGCGTGGTAGATCACACCGTCTTCCTGCTTGTAGGCCTGTTCGTGCTCTTCATCGACCACGATGAGTCCAAGCTCGGAAAACGGCAGATAGAGCGCGGATCGCGCGCCCACCACGACGCGCGCCTCTCCACCCATCACCGCGCGATAGACGCGGCGGCGTTCCTTTTGCGAAAGATCCGAATGCCATTCGGCGGGGCGCACACCGAAGCGCTCGGCGAAGCGATCCAGGAACTGAACTGTCAACGCGATCTCGGGCAGAAGAATGAGCGTTTGCTTCCCGCGCCTCAGCGCCTCGGCAATCGCTTCGAAATAGGTTTCCGTCTTGCCGGAACCCGTCACGCCATCGAGCAGCGAAACGGAAAACCGGTTCGCCGCGACGGCCACCTTGAGCGAACGCGCGGCCGCTTCCTGATCGAGATTGAGCGAGGGCGCAACGAAAGCGGGATCAGGCGCGGGAACCGCATCGAATTCCGGCAGTTCGACTTCGCGCAAAGCGCCCGCATCGATCAGCCCGCGCACCACCACCGGCGTCACATTGGCTTCCTCGGCGAGGGCGGCGACGCTGCGCGCGAGGCCGTCGCCCGCGATTTCGAGCACACGCGCCCGCGCCGGCGTCAGGCGCGCCGGCACGACGCCGCTCTTTATATATGCGACGCGGCCAACCTCCTCCTCGAACGCGCCGCGCGAGCGCAAGGCCTGCGCCAGCACCACGCCCGGCAAACTCAACGTATATTTCGCGACCCAGTCGATGAAATCGCACAAGGCAGGCGGCAATCTCGGCGCGCCCTCGAGCGGAACCGCCTCCTTCAATCTGGCGTCGGCGATTTTTCCCTCGCCTTCGCCCCACACCACGCCCAGCGCCTCGCGCGGGCCCAAGGGCGCCACGACCAAAGTTCCCCGTGGCAGATCGGCGCTTGTCAAGCGGTAATCGTATGGTCCGGCGAGCGGCAAAGGCAGCAGAACGCCTGCGCGCGCGGCGGTCTTGCCCGAAATTCTGCCGGGCTTCAAAGCGGGCTCTTTCATGGCTACACTTTCCTTCTCGAATCTTTCCGGTCAAGCCCATGAAACTTTTCATCGACAGCGCCGACCCCAAGGACATCGCGGAATTCGCGGCAACCGGCCTGATCGACGGCGTCACCACCAACCCCTCGCTTGCGGCCAAGACAGGCCTCAATTTCATCGATTCGCTCAAGGATATCTGCTCGACCTGCGCGGGCCCCATCAGCGCCGAGGTGCTCGCGACCGATGCGCCCGGCATGATCGCGGAAGGCGAGCGCTACGCGCGGGTGGCGAAGAACGTCGCCATCAAGGTGCCGCTGACATGGGACGGGCTGAAGGCCTGCCGCGCGCTGAGCGATGCCGGTCATATGGTCAATGTCACGCTGTGTTTTTCGCCGGTGCAGGCGATGATGGCGGCCAAGGCGGGCGCGACCTTCATCTCGCCCTTCATCGGCCGGCTCGACGATATCGGGCAGGACGGCATGGAGCTGATCCGCGAGATCCGCGCGATCTACGACAATTACGATTTCAAGACCCAGATCCTCGCCGCCTCGATCCGCCACGTCACGCATGTGCGCGATGCGGCGCTGGCGGGCGCCGATGTGGCGACGATTCCGCCCTCCGTCTTCCGCGTGCTGCTCAATCATCCGCTGACCGACAAGGGGCTCGCCGCCTTCCTCGAAGATGCCAAGCGCGCCGGATTGAAGGTAAGGGAAGGCTGATGGAACGCGCCGAGGCCCGAAGCCCTCAGATGGCCGCCGCAGAAGCGGTCAAGACATATATAAGGATGCATCGTGCGCAATTGGCCGAAGACGGCGAATTGCTGGCGCTCCTCATGCCCGAGCGGTTCGGCCAGGGCGAGGTGCGCGATCTGCAGCGCTTCGTGATCGACCGCTTGTCAGCGGAAAATGCGGGCCTGCGCGCCGAGCGCGATGCGCTGATGGCGACGCGAGCGTCCGCCGCGCGGCTCGGCGACGGTGCGCGCCGCGTGATCCTCGATCTCCTCGATGCGCGAAGTTTCGAGGAAGCGATTTTCGCGGTCACGCATGCGGCGTCCGCCTTCGGCGCCGATTGCGCGGCCTTGTGCGTGGAAGGCGAGGGCGTCGCTAGCACTACGGAAGGTGTGCGCCTCATTCCGCGGGGCACGGTGAATGCCGTCCTGGGCGCCGACGGGACGGGCGCGATATTGTCGGGTGGCGGGCGCATCCTGCTCGGCGAAAACGGCGGCGATTGCAAAAGCCTGGCTGCGTTCCGCTTGCGCATCGGCCGCGATACACCGGCCGCGATCTACGTTCTGGGTGCGCAGGCCGAAGGCCGCTTCGAAGGCGAGGATGCGGTGTCCGATCTTTCCTTTTTTGCGCGTGCGCTGGAGCGCGCGATCCGCGCATGGCTCGATCTGCCGAAGATCTGAAGCGGGCGTGGCTGGCCGCGCTTGCCCATGAACGGCGCGCCTCGCCGCACACGCTGCGCGCCTATGGCGACGATTGCGAGCGGTTTCTTTCGTTTCTGCACGATCACATCGGCGCCGCCGCCGGCGAACGCGCGCTCGAAAAACTCGTGCCGGCCGATATCCGCGCCTTCATCACGATGCGGCGGAAAGAGGGGCTGGGCGGGCGCGGCGTGCAGCGCGCGCTCGCCGCCATCCGCAGCTTCTTCGATTATCTCGCGCGCGAGAACATCGTCGAAAATCCCGCTCCGCGCGCCATACGTTCGGCGCGGATCGCGCGCAGCCTGCCGCGTCCCTTGAGCGAAACCGATACGCGCCGCGCGCTCGAAGAAGCGGGCGAAAACGACGTGGAGTGGCTCGCCGCGCGCGATGTGGCGCTGCTTACGCTGCTTTATGGCGCGGGCCTGCGCATCAGCGAAGCGCTTGCTCTGAAGCGCGGCGATGCGCCGCTCGGCGACACGCTCCTCGTCCTGGGCAAGGGCCGCAAGGAGCGCATCGTACCCGTGCTTCCCGCGATTCGCGAGGCGATCGACGCTTATGTGAAGGTCTGCCCGTTTGCCGGCGCGCCGGGCTCGGCGCTGTTTCTGTCGAAGCGCGGCAAGCCCATGAGCGCACGCGAAGCCCAGCGCCTGATGCAGACTCTTCGCGGCCGTCTCGGCCTTTCCGAGCGCGCCACGCCGCATGCGCTGCGCCATTCGTTTGCAACGCATCTGCTCGCGGGCGGCGGCGATCTGCGATCCTTGCAGGAATTGCTCGGCCATGCCTCGCTTTCGACGACGCAAACCTACACGCAGCTCGAAACCGAAAAATTGATGGACACCTATGCCAAGGCGCACCCGCGGACCTAAATCGTATCGATGACTTCTTCGCTCTGCGATTGCGTGATGCGCCCGCCGCTCCAGATTTTCCCCAGCCCAAAGGCAAACAGCGCCGCGAACAATCCCATTGCCGACATGAGAAGATAGGTGCGCCCGCCGTAAGCGGCATAAAGCGGTCCCGAGGCGAGCGTCGCAAATCCCATGGCAATGCCCGACGAGCTGACGGCATAAAGGCTCTGCGCGGTCGCGGCCAGCCGCGGCGGCACCGCCTTCAGGATGAAATACATCGCGCCCAGATGCGCCATGGCGAATGTCGCGCCGTGCAGGAACTGCGCAAGAACGACGAATTCGAGAGGCGGATCGAACGCCAGAATCGTCCAGCGCAGCAAACAGCCGAGCCCGCCGAGAACCAGGAGGCGCACGGACCCAAGCGCGCGGAATACGCGCAGCGAAAACGACATCAATGCGATCTCGGCGAGGATTCCGAGCGGCCAGATGAAGCCGATCAGCGTGCCGCTATAGCCCAATTGGCGCCAATGAAGCCCGCCATAGGAGTAATAAAAAGCGTGGCTGCCCTGATCGAGGCTGGCCGCGGCGAGAAATACGGAAAATGCCCGCGAGCGCAGAAGCTCGCGCGCTTCGGCGAGCGTGGCGCGCAGGCGAAGGCCGAGATCGCTTTTGGTCCGCTGGCGCGGCGGCGGCAAAGCGCGAATCGAAAAAAGATTGAACGCAATCGATATCGCAAGCCAGGGCGCGATCACGGCCATGCCCCAGAGCGAGACCAGCGCGCCGGCGAGCACGTTTCCCAGCATGAACGCCGTCGAGGCCCAAAGCCGCACATGGCCGTAGTCGAAATCGAAACGCTCCGATAGCCGCACGCTCACGCTTTCCAGGAGCGGCGTCACCGCGCCGCCCGCGATGTTGGCGGGGATCGCGGCCATGAAAATCAGAAACGGCAGCGTCGTGACATTGAGCGCGCCATAGCCCGCAAACATGATCGCGTAGAGCAAGAGCATCATGCCGCGCCGGTCGTTGCGCGCGTCGGCCACGATGCCGGTCACCGGCGCGACGATGACGCGCAAAAGCATGCCCGCCGAAAGCAATATGCCGATTTCGTCCGAGGAAAGCCCGCGCCACGCCAGCCACGCGCCGAAGAACGGCGTATAGGCGCCGCCGACCAGCCCGGAAGCGGCTTGCGCAAAGGAGAGCCGGAGGGCGACACCGCGCAAATTTTTATTGTCCCGGCACTTTCAGGAAGCGGCGATCGGCAAGTCTTTTCAGAAGCGCCCAGATATCCTTCGATGCGGCGCGGTCGCCTTCCCGATCGGCGTGTTCATGCAGCGCAATGAGCAGACGGCGAAGTTTGTAGTTCGCCGCGTTCAGAGCCGAAATCTCGAGCGAAGATTCCGCTTCGTGCGCCGCCTCTTCAAGCCTTGCCTTCAGTTCCGCATCGCGCAATTTGGGAGCAGAGCGCGCAAAGAGCGCGCGCATGTCGGCGTTCTCCTTGGCGCGGATGTCCGCGGCCCGCTCGTATTCCTGCGCCGACAGCATCATCATGAAAGAGATGAGGGAAGCGGTTCCTTGCGCGTAAGCGTTTGGAAGGAGCGGCGCAAGCGTTCCCAGCAATTGGAACGCGGAAAGGCCCAATATCTGATCGGCTTCCGGTTTCATGCGGCCTCGCTCAGCCGGTCTGCCAGAATCTTGTTGTGGAAGGCGGTGCAATACCAGCCGGAGAAGGCATTCACCGGCTCGGTGTTGCGCCCTTCGGCATATTCGCGCGCCGCCGAAATCCAGATCGCAAGACCTTTCAGGCTCGCAAAGATTTCCCACCAATGGAGCGCCGCGGGATCGATCCTCAGTCCGCTCGCGTCTTCCCAAATCCGCAACGCTTCTTCGCGCGGCAGCGTGCCCGCAGGGCGCGCCGGATCGCCATGGCTCCACAGGGGATCCAGCGCCCAGCCGAGATCTTCCAGCGGATCGCCCAGATGCGCCATCTCCCAATCGAGGATTGCGCGGATATTGCCTTCGCCATCGAAAAGGAAATTGCCCGTGCGGTAATCGCCATGCACGAGCGAAATTTTCTGTGCCCTTGGCGGCAGATTGCGCTTCAGCCAGCGGATCGCCGCGCGCGCGATCGGCTGCGGCTCGCGTTCGTCTTCCAGAATCACGCGCTCCCAATGCGCGAGCTCGTGCTCTGCGCAATCTTCCCGCGCGCCGCCGAGATCGCCAAGCCCGATCTCGTCGGGATTGGCGCGCGCGATTTCGCCCAGCACGCGCCAGAATTGTTCGCCGATCTTCTGCCGGTGCGCGCCATAGGGATCGGGCAGAAGAATATTGGCGGCCTGACAATTCTCGATCTCTTCCATGATGAAGAAAGGCCGCTCGAGCACGCCTCCTTCCATCTCAAGTGCAACAGGCTCGGGCACCGGTAAACCGAGCTTGTGGAACGCCTGATAGGCGCGGAATTCGGTCGCGCGCTCGGTTTCGATCAGGCTTGCGGGCGGATCGCGGCGCAGGATCAATCCGCGCTCGCTTGACTTCCCATCCTTCGCATAGCGCGCGCGGAAACGATAGGTTTCGCGGCTCGCCCCGCCGGGAATGCGTGCGAGCGAGGTCACCTGCAAATCGGGCGCGCCAAGCTTGTCGCGCAAATAGGCTGCAAGCGCGTCCGAAAGATCGCTCATGGCGCCGTGTCCATGAGACTGGCAAATCCGGATGGGGCATGGGGCCCGATCACAAGCTGCTCGAGCACGCCCGCGCCCACGCGCTCGACGTCGGGGCCGAAAAGCCGCGCGGTGACGAACGCCTGCACATGCCAGAATCGCGGATCCATTTCGTTGACGCTCGCGAGATCATAGGTGTCATAACCCAGCGCGTTCTCGCCTTTGTAGACGCCATGTCCCCACTCGGGATGAAGATAGCCGATGCCCGACATATAGAAATTG
>DATIZS010000213.1:0-5256 GCA_035516955.1 Rhizomicrobium sp. | reverse complement strand
ATAATCGACCACCTGGCTCGCGAGCGTTTCGGGCGCCGCACCTTCGGTCTTGAGCGTGAGATCGGCGGCCTCCGGCGCTTCATAGGGGCTGTCGATTCCGGTGAAATTCTTGATCTGGCCGGCGAGTGCCTTTTGATAGAGGCCCTTGGGGTCGCGGCGCATGCAGATCTCGATCGGCGTATCGACGAACACTTCGATGAATTCGCCCGGTTGCAACAGCTCGCGTGCCATTCGCCGCTCGGAGCGGAACGGCGAAATGAACGACACCAGCACGATGAGGCCGGCGTCAACAAACAGTTTCGCGGCCTCGCCGACGCGGCGGATATTCTCCACGCGATCGGCATCGGTGAAGCCGAGATCGCGGTTGAGACCGTGACGGACATTGTCGCCGTCGAGTAGATAGGTATGGCGTCCTTGCGCGAAGAGCGTGCGCTCCACGAGGTTGGCGATGGTCGATTTGCCCGAGCCCGAAAGCCCCGTGAACCAGAGAACCGCCGGCTTCTGGCCCTTCAATTCGCCGCGCACGTTCTTGTCGATGTCGAGCGGCTGCCAATGCACGTTGGTGGCGCGCCTGAGGCCGAAATCGATCATGCCGGCGGCGACGGTCGCGTTGCTGAAGCGGTCGATCAGGATGAAGCCGCCCATGTCGCGATTGCTACGATAGGAATCGAAGGCGATCGGATGCGAGACGGAGATGTTGGTGTAACCGACCTCGTTCAGATGCAACGTCGGCGCGGCCAGATGATCGAGCGTGTTCACATCGACCTTGTGCTTCAGCGTGCTGATATTGGCGGGCACGGTCGTCGTACCGAGTTTGAGGAGGTATTGCCGGCCGGGGAGAAGCTCGTCTTCCGACATCCACAAAAGATGCGCCGCGAACTGATCGGAAAGCTCGGGGCGCGCATCGGGCGCGGCCAGAACGTCCCCGCGCGAGACGTCGATTTCGTCGGCGAGAACGATGGTCACCGCTTCGCCCGCCGTCGCTTCGTCGAGATCGCCGTCCATGGTGACGATGCGCGCGACCGTGCTGGCGCGTCCCGATTTGGCGACGACGATGGGGGCGCCCTGCCTGACACGGCCGCCCACGATCGTGCCGGAAAAGCCGCGGAAATCGAGATTGGGACGGTTCACCCATTGCACCGGCAGGCGCAGCGGGCCTTCGGCCAGCGCCTGATCGACATTGACGGTCTCCAGATGCGAAAGGAGCGCCGGGCCCGTGTACCACGGCGTTTTCGCGCTTCTCTCTATGACGTTGTCGCCGAAGCGCGCCGAAATCGGGATCGGCACGAGGCTCTGGAAACCGAGTCCCCGCGCGAAGGCGCCGAATTCGGTCACGATGGCGTCGAAGATGTTTTGCGAGAAATCGACGAGATCGATCTTGTTGACCGCGAGCACGACATGGCGGATGCCGAGCAGCGACGCGATATAGGCATGACGGCGCGTCTGCGTCAGCACGCCCTTGCGCGCATCGATCAGGATCACCGCGAGATCGGAATTGGATGCGCCCGTCGCCATGTTGCGGGTGTATTGTTCGTGGCCGGGCGTGTCGGCGACGATGAATTTGCGCTTTTCGGTGGCGAAGAAGCGATAGGCCACATCGATGGTGATGCCCTGCTCGCGCTCGGCTTCGAGCCCGTCGACCAAAAGCGCGAAGTCGATATCGCCCCCTGTCGTGCCGAACTTCTTCGAATCCTTTTCGAGCGCCGAAAGGTGATCCTCGAACAGCAATTTGGAATCGTAGAGCAGCCGGCCGATCAGCGTGGATTTGCCGTCGTCCACACTGCCGCAGGTGAGGAAGCGCAATAGCGATTTCTTCTCCTGCGCCGCCAGATAGGCCTGAAGATCGGAAGGCTTGTGCATCAGAAATAGCCCTCCTTCTTCTTCTTCTCCATGGAGGCGTTTTCGTCGTGATCGATGACGCGGCCCTGCCGTTCGGAGGTTCGCGCGGTGAACATTTCCGCCACGATCTCTTCCAAGGTGGCCGCGGAAGATTCCACCGCGCCCGTCAGCGGATAGCAGCCGAGCGTGCGGAACCGCACCAGTTTCATTTCTGGCTTTTCGCCGGGCTTGAGCGGCATGCGCTCGTCGTCGACCATGATGAGCGCGCCGTCGCGTTCGACGACGGGACGCATCGCCGCATAATAAAGCGGCACGATGGGAAGGTTCTCCATCATCGTGTATTGCCAGATGTCGAGTTCGGTCCAGTTCGACAGCGGGAATACGCGGATCGACTCGCCCTTGTTGATGCGCGTGTTGTAGACGCGCCAGAGCTCGGGGCGCTGGTTCTTGGGATCCCAGGCGTGCGTCGCGGTGCGGAACGAAAAGATGCGTTCCTTGGCCCGGGATTTCTCCTCGTCGCGCCGCGCGCCGCCGAAGGCCGCATCGAAGCCGTATTTGTCGAGCGCCTGTTTCAGCGCCTCGGTCTTCATCACCTGCGTATGCAAGGAGGAACCGGAAGCGAAGGGATTGATGCCGCGCTGAACGCCCTCCTGATTGGTATGCACGATCAGGTTCAGACCGAGACGCCTGGCCGTCTCGTCGCGGAACTTGATCATGTCGCGGAATTTCCACAGCGTGTCGACATGCATCACGGGGAATGGCGGCTTGCCCGGATGGAACGCCTTCATCGCCAGATGCAGCATCACGCCGGAATCCTTGCCGATGGAATAGAGCATCACCGGATTGCGGAACTCGGCCGCAACCTCGCGAATGATGTGGATGCTCTCGGCCTCCAGCCGTCTCAGATGGGACAGGCTTCGAACCGGCAGTTTTTCCGTTACCGACACGCGCGTTCCACTCTCAGGCCCCCGGCAAATATAGGGCGGCAAGCCCGTTCTGCGACCCCTTGGGGGCGGACATATCGCGCCGAAGCGGGGCCCGCAAGCGGGAGAGCCTCAACATCCTGAATTTTCGATCATTTCGGGCCGACGAGCGAGGCGACCCGCTCCACATCGGCGCCGCTCATGGCCGATCCCGACGGCAGGCAAAGGCCGTCGGCGAAGATGCGTTCGCTCAAGTTCCCGCCGACATGCCTTGCGCCCGCAAAAGCGGGTTGAAGATGCATCGGTTTCCAGACGGGGCGGGATTCGATGTCGTGCGATTCCAGCGCAAGGCGCACGGCTTCGCGGTCGCGGCCGAACGCGGCGGGATCGATTCGGACAACCGTTAACCAGCGTGTGGAATTTCCATAAGCCGCTTCGGGCATGAAGCTTATTCCGGGCAGGCGGCCGAGATATTCGCGGTAGCGATCGAAGATCGCGCGCCGACGCGCCACGCGATCATCGAGCACTTCCAGTTGCCCGCGGCCGATGGCGGCGGCGATGTTGCTCATGCGGTAGTTGAATCCGACTTCCGCATGCTCGTAGTGCGGGGCGGGCCGGCGGGCCTGCGTGGAAAGATAACGGGCGTGCTCCACGATGCGTTTATCGTGCGAAGCTAGCATGCCGCCGCCGGAGGTCGTGATGATCTTGTTGCCGTTGAAGGAGAAGGCGGCTACGAATGCGCCGTCGCCCGCATGCCTGTTCCTGTAGCGCGTGCCCATCGCCTCGGCGCAATCGCAGATCACGGGCACATCGTATTCGCGGCAATGCGAGACGATCGCATCGAGGTCGCAAGCTTGCCCGTAGAGATCGGTGGGGATCACGGCTTTGGGCAGGCGCCCGCGCTTCGCGGCGGCCGCGAGTTCTTCGCGCAAAAGCGCAGGGTCCAGAGTCCAGCTCGCCTCGTCGGGCTCGAAGAATACGGGCGTCAACCGCTCGTGAATCGCGGCACCGATGCTACCGATGAATGTGAGCGTCGATGCCCAGATCTCGTCGCCAGGCGAAAGATCGAGCGACTTCAGCGCCAGATGAATGGCCGCCGTGCCCGACGCGACCGCAACCGCGTATGCCATGCCCGTGTAGCTCGCGAATTCCTTCTCGAACGCTTCCAGCATCGGCCCGGCGGGCGCGACGTAATTGCTGGCGAAAGCCTCTTTCACATAAGCTTCTTCGCGGCCCGACATATGCGGCGGAGAAAGGAAGAGGCGCGTTGTTATGTTGCCACTTGTCATGCGTCACGCAAATCCCGAGCAGGCACGCCTGCCACGCGTGCGCCATTTCGAACATCCGAAATGACAACCGCGCCTGCTCCGGCGATTGACCAATTGCCAATCGACACATTCGGAAGGACAACGACTCCCGCACCGAGAAAGGCACCCGTCCCTGCTCGCGCACCGCCGGTCAAACAGGAGCGTGGGCCCAGATGCGCGAACTCGCCAACACGGCAATCATGCTCGATGACGGCGCTTGTATTGACGATCGCATGCGCGCCGATTTCGGAATCCGGATGAACCACGGCCTGCGCGCATACCAGTGCGCCCGCGCCTATCTTCGCACTACTATGCACGACGGCGCTTGGATGCACGAGACTTTGGCAGCGAACATTCAGGCGCGCCGCCACGCGCTTCCGCGTATCGTTGTCGCCGATTGCAATATGGATGGGCACGCCCTCGTGAGAAAACCACGAAACGTCCGGCACGGGCGATACGACACGATAACCGAGAAGCAGCGCGCCGTTCTTCGCATCGTCATCATCGAAAATGCCCGCGACATTAACGCCGGCCGCTTCGGCCGTCGCGATCACGACTTTCGCGTGACCGCTGGCACCGACAATGAAAATATTTGCGTTCATACCGCACCTGCGTCCCTCGAGCGATCCTGGCCGTGTGCAGTAGGCGATGCTACGCCCGTGAACTCCGGCATCGATGCGTGGCCATCGGCCGAAATGCCCCGCCGTGAAACGACGCGCGCTATCGTCAGGAAAAGAATCTTCAGATCCAGCCCGAAATCGCGATTGTCGACATACCAGACATCGAGGCGGAATTTTTCGTCCCAGCTCAGCGCGTTGCGCCCGTTGACCTGCGCCCAGCCGGTGATGCCGGGGCGGACGTCGTGGCGGCGCGCCTGTTCCGGCGAATAGCGCGCGAGATAGCTGACAAGCAGCGGCCGCGGACCGACTAGACTCATATCGCCTTTCAGCACATTCCAAAGTTCGGGCAATTCGTCGAGGCTGCTTGCGCGCAGCGTCCTGCCGAATGCACCGACCCGCACTTCGTCGCTCAACATGCGGCCTTGCGCGTCGGCCGCGTCGCGCATGCTCCGGAACTTGACGAGCATGAACGTCTTTCCGTGCAGACCGGGCCGCGCCTGCCGGAAGAAAACCGGACGGCCGAGATTCCACCAGACCAGAAGAGCGACGGCAACGATCAACGGCGAA
>DATIZS010000212.1:0-2284 GCA_035516955.1 Rhizomicrobium sp. | reverse complement strand
CATCTCGGGATTGAGCCACACCGCGCCGGCGGCGGTCTTTCCCATCTTGGCGCCGGACGACGTCGTGATCAGCGGCGAGGTGAGCCCGAACAATTCCGCATTGTCGATGCGCCGCGCCAGATCGATGCCGGAGACGATGTTGCCCCATTGATCGGCGCCGCCGCATTGCAGGCGGCAGCCGTAACGCCGGTTGAGCTCCACGAAATCATAGGCCTGGAGGATCATGTAATTGAATTCGAGGAAGGAAAGCGGCTGGTCGCGCTCGAGCCGCATCTTCACGCTGTCGCGCGCCAGCATCTGGTTGACGGAGAAATGCCGCCCGATCTCGCGCAGGAACGGGATATATTCGAGCGTGTCGAGCCATTCGGCGTTGTCGACCATGATGGCGTCGCCCGGCCCCTCGCCGAATGTGAGATAGGCGCGGAAACTTTTGAGCGCGGCCTGCTTGTTGGCCTCGATCTGGTCTTGCGTGAGAAGCTGGCGCGTCTCGTCGCGGCCCGACGGATCGCCGACCTTGGTCGTGCCGCCGCCCATCACGACGATGGGCCGGTGCCCGGCCTGTTGCAGGCGGCGCAGCGTCATGATCTGCACCAGGCTTCCCACATGAAGGCTGGGCGCGGTGCAATCGAAGCCTATATAAGCGGTGACGCGCTCTTTCTTCATGAGCGCGTCCAGCGCCTCGGGCGCGGTGCAATCGTAATAGGCCCCGCGCGCCGCGAACTGGCTGAGGAACGGCGATTGGAAGCGTGAAGCGGCGGCGGACATGATAGGATTCTTTTCGAAGCGCGGGCTCGTGTAGCACGGATGGCCGAAATCCATAAAGTCATAGGTCTCATGAGCGGCACCTCGCTCGACGGCATCGATGCCGCGCTGGTGGAGACGGATGGCGAAGGCGTGGCGGTGCCGGGCCCGGCACTGACCGTTCCTTACGCGCCGGACCTGCGCGCGGTGCTCCGCCGGGCACTGGACGATGCCAAGGCGGTGCGCGAGGGCGCGCCCGTGCCGCATTCGATCCGCGATGCCGAGCGCCGCTCGACCGAGGCGCATGCCGAGGCGGTGGAAGCGCTGCTCAAGAAATCGGGCGTGGCGGCGCGCGACGTTTCGCTCATCGGCTATCACGGCCAGACGATCCTGCACCGTCCGAAATCGCGCCTTACATGGCAGATCGGCGACGGCGCGCTGCTCGCGCGGCTGACGGGCATCGATGTGATCAACGATTTCCGCAGCGCCGATGTGAAGGCGGGCGGCGAGGGCGCGCCGCTGGTGCCGCTTTATCATGCGGCGTTACTGCGCGAGGCGGGACGTGCGCCGCCGGTGGCGGTGGTCAACATCGGTGGAGTGGCAAATGTCACATATATCGGCAACGGAGAAATTCTTGCCTTCGACACCGGCCCAGGCAACGCGCCGATTGATGACTGGGCGCATCGTCACACCGGCAAGCCGGTCGACGAACATGGCGCCTTGGCGCGGGCAGGCTCTGTCGATGATCGCGCGCTCGCCGCTATGCTCGAACATGATTTCTTCCTGCGCGTGCCGCCGAAATCGCTCGACCGCCTCGATTTCGATGCGCGTCTGGTCGAAGGATTGTCGGCAGAGGACGGCGCGGCCACGCTCACCGCCTTCACCGCCGCCTCCATCGCGCGCGCGCGCGAACATTTTCCCGAACCGGCGACGACATGGATCGTCTGCGGCGGCGGGCGTCTCAATCCGGTGTTGATGAGCGAATTGCGCGCCCGCGTGAACGCGCCGGTGCTATCGGCCGAAGACGCGGGCTGGCGCGGCGATTTCATCGAGGCCGAAGCCTTCGCCTATCTGGCGGCGCGCGCGAAGAAAGGCCTGCCGCTCAGCCTTCCCACCACCACCGGCGTGCGCGAGCCGATGACGGGAGGAAAATTTCACAAGGCGAAGTGAAACTCTAAAGCTCACCAAAAAACACCGTCATGGCCCGGCTTGCTTGCCCGGCGAAGCTGAAAGCGTAGGCGGGTCCGGGCCATCCATTTTTGGCCGCAAGTAAATTGGATCGCCCGCATGAAGCGGGCGATGACGAAGTGGGATGAAAAAAGAAAGGAGTTCTATTCCTTGGCCGGAACTTCAACCCCCATCGCCTTGGCGACATAGGCCTCGACCGATTCCAGAACTTCCGCCTCGTGATTGTCGAAGAAATGGTTCGCGCCTTCGATCTTGTCGTAGGCGATCTTGATGCCCTTCTGCGCGGTCAGGCGGTCGACCAGTTTCTGCACATCGGCCTCGGGCACGACCTGGTCCTTGAGCCCGTGCACGATCA
>DATIZS010000211.1:0-3095 GCA_035516955.1 Rhizomicrobium sp. | reverse complement strand
CTGCAGCGCCGCCCGCATATCGAGGCGAATGGTATCGTCAGTTGGACGCCATCCGAGGATTGGTCGGCGGGCGCGAGCGTCGCTTATGTCGGAAACCGCATCGATCAATACGACACGAGCGTCTCGCCCGCGGTGCCGTTCCGCAATGGCGGCTACACGCTCGCCAACGTCTTCGGCGAATATGATTTCGGCCGCTTCGCGCTTTACGGCCGCGTCGAGAATCTGTTCGGCGCGCGCTACCTGCCCGAACTCGGTTACGGGGCGGCCGGACGCGCGTTCTATATCGGGGTGCGGGCGCGGGAGTGAGACGCGCCTAGCTCGCCAGCAGCGCCGCGCGATGGGCGCGCGCGAAGACGCCGCGCATGCGCGGCACGCGGGCAAAGGCGTCGCTCGTGCATTCCTCGGCGGCGCCCAGCACCAGGAAGCCGTCGGGCGCGAGCGCGCGCGAGAGGCGCTCCAGCGTGTAGAATTTTTCCTGCGCGTCGAAATAAAGAAGCACATTGCGGCAGAACACGATGTCGAGCTGGCCGAGCCAGCCGAAACTGTCGAGCAGGTTGAAGGGGCGGAACGCGACCATGCGGCGCAAGCGGTCGCAGACGCGCCATTGTTTTCCGCTCTGCGTGAAATATTGCAGCAGCGTCTGCGCCGGCAGGCCGCGGCCGGCCTCGAAATCGAGATAGAGCCCGTCGCGGGCGCGCGCCACCATCTCCGAACTGAGATCGGTGGCGACGATGTCGATCTTCCAGCCCTGTTCGGCGAGCTTCATGCCGTCGAGGAGGATGGCGAGCGAATAGGCCTCCTGCCCCGACGATGCCGCCGCACACCAGATGCGCAACCGCCGCGTGGCCGCGCGCCGCTTCATCAGCGCGGGAATCACCGTGTTCTTCACATGGTCGAAGGCGGCGCGGTCGCGGAAGAAGGAGGATTCATTGACCGTCATCGCCTCGGTGACGGCACGCGACAATTCCTCGGGCTCGTGGCGCAGCTCGGCGAGCAGACCGTCGATCCTGCGGAAGCCGAAGCGCTGCGCGACAGGCTCGAGCTTGCTTTTCACCATGCCCGACTTGCCCGGCACCAGCACGAAACCGGAGCGGCGCTTCAGGAATCCCGAGAGGAAATCGAAATCGGCGGAATTCACGGCACGCCTCAGACGAGGCCGACCTGCGCGAACTTCTCCTGGATGGATTCGCGGTCGAACGGCTTCATCAGATATTCGGCCGCGCCCGAGGCCAGCGCGTCGCTGATCTCCTCGCAATCGTTCTCGATCGTGCAGAAGACGATGAGCGGCCGCTCGCCGCCGCTTTCGCGGCGCAGGTTGCGCATGAATTCGAGGCCGCCCATGTCGGGCATCGACCAGTCGAGCAGGATGACGTCGGGCATCCTGGCGCGGCAGGCGGCCAGCGCCGTAGTGCCGTCGGGCGCTTCGACCGCCTCGAATTCGAGCGATTCGAGAATGCGGCAGGCGACCTTGCGGATGACGCGGCTGTCGTCCACGACGAGGCAGGATTTCATGGGCCGGCCCGGCTGAAGTTCCGCTTTCAGCCTAAGCCCGTCAGGGTAAACAACGTCTGAAAGACGGCAACCGCCGGTTTAGGCCGGCAACGTGCTCAGTTCGACCCTGCCTTCGCTGGTCGCGATGGTCAGCGCGGCTGCAACCGAGCGCGCGAGCCTGTGGGTGAGGAAGCCCTGGACGCTTCGCCCATCGAGCGGCACTTCGGGCTCGCCGCGCACGGCGCGCTCCACTTCGTCGAGCACGCGCGCATTGTTTCCCACCGCGCGCACGGTGAAGCCGGGAGCCGCCGGATCGGCGGAGGTCTCCACGATCACCTGTCCGCCGCGCGGCAGGCTGTCGGCGGCAAGCAGCGTCGCGTTCATCAGGAGCTTGGCCCAGTCCTTCGGCCAGTTGAGCGCGGCCGCGCGCCAATCGACGCTCACCTTGCCGCCGCGCACCAGGCCCGCAACGATGCGGCCCACTTCCGTCAGATCGAGCTCGGCGCCCGCCGATCCCGCCGCGCCATAGGCGATGCGGCAGAATTGAAGCCGCGCCGCGGCCTGTTCGGCGCTCGACGCCACCAGCTTCAGCGCATCGGCGCGCATCACGGCGTCGCGCTCGTCCTCCAGCACTTCGAGGCCGTTGACCACCGCGCCCACGGGGCTCACAAGGTCGTGGCAGACGCGGCTGACAAGCAGGGCGGCGAAATCGAGATCGTTCATCATGTCCGGGCCGATTATGGTTTGCAGGTGGTAACGTGGCGCGTCCGCCCTTAAGGATTGCTTAAAGAACGAGTCGCGCAAGGGGATGATAGCGCCGATGGCGGCAAATGGCGGACTTTCTGAATTCGCGCGCGCACTCGCGCAGATTGCATGGCGCGCGGGCGAGATCGTGCTCGCCCATTACGAAGAAGGCATAGAGGCGCGCAAAAAAGCCGACCTCTCGCCCGTGACCGCGGCCGACGAGGACGCCGAAGCCTTCATCCTGGCGGAATTGGCGAAGCTTGCGCCGGATGTGCCCGCGATCGCGGAGGAGGCGGTCGCGGCGGGACGCATGCCCGCGATCGGCGCGCGCTTCTTCCTCGTCGATCCGCTCGACGGCACCAAGGAATTCATCAGCCGCAATGGCGAGTTCACGGTCAACATCGCCGAGATCGAAAACGGCGCGGCCGTGCGAGGCGTCGTCTATGCGCCGGCGAAAGAGCGGCTGTTCGTGGGCGAGGCGGCTTCGGGCGCATTCGAGATCCCCGTCTCCGCGCATGTACCGCCCGATTTTTCCGCGATGAAGAAAATCGCCGCGCGCGTGCCCGCGAAGGACGGGCTCGTCGCCGTCGCCAGCCGCTCGCATCGCGATCACCTGACCGACGAATATCTGATGGCCTATCCGGTGAAGGAATTCATCACGGCGGGATCGTCCTTGAAATTCTGTCTGGTGGCGGCGGGCGAAGCAGACATCTATCCCCGCCATGGCCGCACCATGGAATGGGACACCGCGGCAGGGCATGCGGTGCTGGCCGCTTCCGGCGGCAGCGTGACGACCATCGACGGGCGGCCCTTTGTCTATGGCAAGACCGACGAGAAATTCGCCAATCCGTTTTTCGTGG
>DATIZS010000210.1:0-6373 GCA_035516955.1 Rhizomicrobium sp. | reverse complement strand
GATTGCGCGATGCCGTTGAACATCACTTCGCCCAGCACGTCGGGCGAATAATCCTGGCTCGAATAGCGCGCGAAACCCGAAATCTGGAAATCGAACTGCCCCTGACTGTGCAGATAGCTCAGGATTCCATAATGGGTGATCTCGCGCTGATTTTCGTCGAGCTTGGAGCTGTCGAAATTCGTCTGCCCATCGACGATGAAGGACGGCGTCTGTCCCGGATTGTCCGGAATCTGGAACTGATCGTGCGACGTGCCGAGCACCAGCGTCAGGCTGGAATTGTCATCGAGGATATCCTCGAAATATCCGAAGCCGTGATATTGCGTGGTGCGGTCGTGGATCGGATTGCGGCTGCCGTCGGGCGATTCGATGCCCAGATCGTTGCGCAGAAAATCGCCTGAAACGAAGTAGTTCAAATTGCCGGAACTGCCGCCGTAATCGAAGCTGGGCTCGATGGTGGAATGGCTGCCGCCATAGATCGAGATTTCACCGCCCGGCTCGAACAGGCCCGTCTTGGTCTGCATGTCCACGATTGCGCCGGTTACGAGGCCGTATTCCGCGGGCAGCGCACCGGTAATCATCTTGACCGAGGACGCAAGCCTGGGATCCAGCGTCTGGCCGAACACGCTGATGCCTTCGGGCAGGATGATTCCGTTCAGCCGGTATTGCAGCGCGTTGTGTTCGCCGCGGACGTGAAGCTGGCCGTAGGAATCCTGCGCCACGCTCGGCGCTTGCAGAATCACCTGGTTGAGCAGGTTGTTTTCGCCCCCAGGCGCGTTTTCGATGTCCTGGGCGGTGATGGTGTAGGTCGAGGCGCCGGTTTGTGTCTGTATGCCGTTACGCGCGCTTTCGAGCTTCTGGGCCGTCACGGTGATGGTTTCAACCGAATTGGCTGAATCGTCGGCGGCAAAGGCTGGATATGCGGCAAGCAAGGCGAGCGCGGTGCTCGCCAATAAAGATCTTCTCATAACGCTAACTCCGAAAATTGTCCGCGCGGTTTCCCGCGGACGGAATCGAATGGGTGCGAGCGGGCGTGCGGCGTGCGCACGCCGTCACAATTCGGATTTTTCGGGAGTCAGTGTTGGGGCGGCGCGCGGCCGTGCCAGTCATGAGAGACCGCTTCGACGATGAACCGCGATGCGATCTGGATGGGAACGATGGACACGTGCTGCGCCGGAAGCGCGAACACCAGGGCTGCCGGAGTGACGTAATGGCCCGCCATCGCGATCTCCTGGCAGATCGGGCAATTGGCGGGCGTATCCTTGAAGGGGTGCGTGCCTCGCGGCGAATCGGGCACGGACGTGGTGATGCCGGCGGTCGAAGACGCGGTGTCCAGATGGATATGCGTCTGCGTCACATAACTTTGAACGAAGAAGGTCAGAAGCGCCAGCAACACGACCGCAAACCGCCAGCCCTTGGCGGGTGCGGAAGCGATTCGGATGCGGCGCGGTCTACGCATGGCCCCCTCGGCGGCGACGCGTACATTATAACAGTACAGCCCGTCCGCGCAATCGGGACAGATTGCCATGGGTGCGCTATCCTGATTCACCATGGCGGGGGGCTTGATGAAAATCCTGAAATGGGGCGCGCTGGCGATTCTCGCGCTGGCTGTACTCATTCCGGTTGCGGTCTATCTCGCCTCGGAAGCCGAGATCATCCGGCGATATACGCTACCGTCGTCCATCATGCATGCGCAGATCACGCCGCACGCGATCGCTCGCGGAAAGCATCTCGCCATCGTCTTCGGATGCACCGCTTGCCACGGCATGGACATGAAAGGGCGCATGCTTCATGAGCATCACGGTCTCGATATCGAGGCGACCGATCTCACCGCGTTTGCGGGGAGCGCGACCGACGAGGATTTCGACCGCGCGGTGCGCCGCGGTCTCAGCCCGCGTGCGCGCGCGCTCTGGGTGATGCCGGCCGATTCCTATGTCTATATGAAGAATGTCGATCTCGCGAACAACATCGCCTATATCCGCTCGCTGCCGGCGGATTCCAATCCGGTCGAAGAGCCGGACTTCGGATTTGCCGCGCGCCTGGCGATGCTGCAATGCAAGCTCCAGCCCACGTCGCCTTACGCGCTCGGAATGAATACGCCGCTCGGTGTCGGCCCCCATTGGGATGGCGGGCGCTATCTGGCGGCCGTCGGCTGCTCCGAGTGCCATGGCAGCGATCTGACGGGCGAGGGAAAGGCGCCCGATCTGAAGAGCGCGGCGGATTATTCGCGGAGCGCCTTCATCAGGCTCCTGCATGGCGGGCCGGAGAAAAACGGCAAGCTCACGCAGATGTCGGCGATTGGCGGCGAGCGCTTTGCCGCGATGCACGATTACGAAGTGAACGCGCTCTACGATTATCTCGTGGTGCGCGCGCGCGCGATGAAAACGCTGCCGCCCGCGCCCAAGGTCAGGCAAACGGCCTGCCCGCCCGGGCGTAAGCTGCGGCCGAATTGAAGATGTTGATGGCCATCAGGCTTTGCTCGGCCTCGGCGCGTTTCTCATAGACCGCGGCGACTTTCGCCTGCACCTCGGCATCCTTCGGCGCCGCCTCCAGCGCGAAATCGGCGAGATGACAGGCGAGGCGGAAATCGCCTTCGCTTGCCCGTTTTTCCGCGCGCACGGCGAGGGCTTTCGCGCCGCCGGAAAGTTCGGCGATCTCGCTTGCGAGTGCGGCGCGGGCCGCGGGCTTCAATTCGGAAGGCCTGCCGCTCCACCACCCGCCATAATAGCGGATCACATTTCTCACGATGAATTCGGTGTCGTCGTAGACGGGCTGCAGCCAGGGCGAATCCGATTTCGGCAATTCGATGCCGGTGACAATATCGGTGTGCGGCGGCGAGCCGTTTTCCATCGCCTCCATCGTGCGCCTGACGACGGTTTGCAGGAACTCCGCCGTCTCGTTCAGCATGCGCACGATCTTGTCGTTCTCGCCGATCACCGGCCCGCCATGACCGGGGCAAAGCGCATAAGGTTTCTTCGCCGCCATTTCGCGCAAGCCTTTCGCGCGATCCCAGGGATAGCGTTGCACCTTCTGCGGATTGCCGTCATTGGGTACGGCCCAGATGAAAAGATCGCCGGGACAGAGAACGCCGCGTTCCTCGCACCAAACCCAGGTGTGATCGTCGGTTTCGCCGCGGCAATGATTGAGTTCGAATTTGATGCCGCCGACAGCGATCGTCATGCGTTCGTCGTAAAGCGTGTCGGGCGGAATGGGCGGCTGGCCGAATGCTTGATAGGCGTCGTTCGATTGCGCCTCCACCGTACCGCCGAATTGGCGCGCATTCAGCGCCGCATTGTGTTTCGCGGTTGCCTGATAGCGCTCGAAGCGCGCGGGCATGGCGCGATGGCCGATGACGCGCGGTTTCTTCTGGCCGG
This sequence comes from Rhizomicrobium sp., assembly GCA_035516955.1. Classification (GTDB taxonomy): domain Bacteria; phylum Pseudomonadota; class Alphaproteobacteria; order Micropepsales; family Micropepsaceae; genus Rhizomicrobium. The sequence continues at coordinate 3,002 of DATIZS010000210.1, read as the reverse complement.
GCACAAGGAATGCTTCCAGCCCGTAAGCGTGATCGATATGGCCGTGGGTATAGATCGCGGTGTGCACCGGCGCGTTCGTTTTCTGCCGCAGCATCGCCGCAATCGCCGGCGCGAAATTCTTCGTGCCGGTATCGACCAGAACGAGCCCCTCATCGGTCTCGAAGGCGGTCACGCCCGAGAATTGCGACTGGAACCAGGTGCGCTCGGCCACCTGCACCGGCCCGCCGGTCCAGAAGAATTTGGCTTCCTCAGGTGTCTTGCCGCGCATCGACGCGAATTTCGCGGCCGGATTCTGGGCCATGGATTTTCCTTTCGGGATCGAAGCCGCCCATGCTAACGCTGGCCGCCCGCCAAGCGAAGCCCTCATGACCACCATCCGCCTCAAAGCCAGGGAAGGCCGCCGCTTGCGGGCGGGCGCGCCCTGGGTGTTCGCCAACGAGATCGTTCTGGATGCGGGCGCGAAGGCGCTTGCCGCCGGCGCGCTCGTCAATATCGAAGGCGACGACGGAAAGAAATTCGGCACCGGCTATTTCAATCTGAAAAGCCTGATCGCGTTGCGCCTGCTGGACCCGAGGCCCGACGCGATTATCGACAAGGCGTTTTTCGTTTCGCGACTGTCGCGCGCGCTTCGGCTGCGCGAGGCGATCACTGCGAAACCGTTTTACCGTCTCGTCCATGCCGAGGGCGATTTTCTTCCCGGCCTCACCATCGACCGTTTCGGCGATTGTCTCGTGCTGCAGATCACAACCGCAGGAATGGAAGCGCTGCTCGATCCGCTGCTCGCGGCACTCGATGAGGTCGTCGTGCCCGAGACCGTGATCCTGCGCAACGATGCGCCCGCGCGCGCATTGGAAGGGCTCGATTCCTATGTGCGCGCCGCGAAAGGCGAGATGCCTTCGCGCGTCGCGGTCGAGGAAAATGGCATCCGCTATTTCGCCGATCCGAGAGCGGGCCAGAAGACCGGCTGGTATTACGATCAGCGCGGCAACCGCGCCTTCATGGCTGGGCTCGCGAAAGGCAGAACCGTGCTCGATGCCTATTGCTACAGCGGCGGGTTCGCGCTGGCCGCGGCGAAGGCGGGCGCAAAGGACGTCGCCGGTCTCGACAGTTCGGCGCCCGCGCTGTCGCTGGCCGAAGATGCGGCGCGCGCAAACGGCGTCACCGCAAAATTCGTGAAATGCGAGGTGTTTGCGGAACTGGAGCGGCTGTCGGCGGAGCGCTTCGACATCGTCATCGCCGATCCGCCGCCTTTCGTGAAATCGAAGAAGGATCTCGAGCCCGGCGCCAAGGCCTATCGCAAACTGGCGCGGCTGGCGGCCGGCATCACCGCGCCGAACGGTTTCCTGCTGCTCGCGTCCTGTTCGCACAACATGCCGGCCGAGCGCTTCGCGTCGGAATGCGCCATCGGTATCGTGCGCGCCGGGCGGAGCGCCTCGCTCATCCGCCAATCGGGCGCCGGTCCCGATCATCCGATCCACCCGATGCTACCTGAAACGGCGTATTTGAAGGTGCTGGTTTACGCGCTGGATTAAATCGTGACCTGCGCGCCCAATTCCACCACGCGATTGGGCGGCAGATGATAGAAGCGCGCCGGCGACAGCGCCGAAGACGCAAGCCACATGTAAAGCCAGGTGCGCCAGCGCCCGAGCACGGGATTTTCCGCCGGCACCAGCGTTTCGCGTCCGATGAAGAAAGTCGAGGTTTCGGGATCGATGGCAAGCCCGAAGCGGCGCGCCTCCTCCAGCGCGCGCGGCACGTCGGGCGATTCGAAGAAGCCGTGATGCACGACGACGCTGTAGAAACCCTTGCCGAGCTTGGTCACTTCGATGCGCTTGTCGGGCGGAACGATGGGCGTGTCCTCCACCTCGACATGGGCGAGAACCACGCGCTCATGCAGCACCCGGTTGTGCTTGAGATTGTGCAGCAGCGCGCCGGGCACCGCGTCGTTGCGCGCCGCCATGAACACCGCCGTTCCCGCGACCCTGACCGGTGTCTTGTCGGCGCGTTCGAGGAAGAGTTCAGTCGGCATGGATTCGTCGCGGATGCGCGCCTGATGTGCGCGCCGCCCTTCGCGCCAGGTCTCCATCACGATATAGACCGAGGCCGCGATCAAGAGCGGCAGCCAGCCGCCCTGCACGATCTTGAGCGAATTCGACGCCAGGAACATCACGTCGATGAAGGCCAGGAAGCCGAACACCGGAACGACGTAGCGCAAGGGCCAATGCCATTGGCGCGCGGCCACGATGGCGACAAGGAACGTCGAGATCACCATCACGCCCGTCACCGCGATGCCATAGGCCGCGGCCAGCGCCGACGATGACTTGAAGATCAGCACGATGAGGACCACGCCGACGCAGAGATAGGTGTTCATGCGCGGCACATAGATCTGCCCCACATCGATGGCGCTCGTATGGCGGATTTCCATGCGCGGCAATTGCCCGAGCTGAACGGCCTGGCGCGTGATGGAATAGACGCCGGAGATCACAGCCTGCGAGGCGATCACCGTAGCGATGGTGGCGAGCAGCACCATCGGATAATGCGCCCAGTGCGGCACGACCGAATAAAACGCGATGCCGGCGAGGCGCGGATTGTGCAGGATCGCGGCGCCCTGTCCGAAGTAGTTCAGCAGAAGCGCCGGCAGCACGAGATAGAGCCAGGCATAGCGGATCGGCTGTTTGCCGAAATGGCCCATATCGGCATAGAGCGCCTCGCAGCCCGTCACCGCCAGCACCACCGAACCCAGCGCCACGAACACGGTCCAGGGCGCGCGCGCGAACAGCGCGAAGGCATAATAGGGATTGATCGCCCACAGGATCGCCGGTGTGTGCACGATGCCGATGACGCCGAGTGCGGCGAGCGTCGTGAACCACACCAGCATCACGGGCCCGAACAGCCTGCCGATCCTCGCCGTGCCGCGGCTCTGGATCACGAAGAGCCCGATCAGGATGACGAGCGTCAGCGGCAGAACCAGCGGCTCGAAGGCGCGGCTTTCGACCGCGAGC
>DATIZS010000209.1:0-2410 GCA_035516955.1 Rhizomicrobium sp. | reverse complement strand
CGAAACTGCCGAAGAAAACCGGATGCAGCGCGCGCGGCCGCGCGACATCGGCTTCGTGCGCCATCACATGATCGAGCTTGTTCGGCCATTCGCGCCCGACATGGCCGAGCGCGATGCGCGCCAGTTGCGATGCAATATCGGATGAAAGCATGCGGCCTCCCTCTCCCACTCTAGCCGATTTGCGGGGCGCCCATGCGCCCGGCGCATGCGGATAAAACAGCAAATGACAATCTATCCATTTGGCCCGCGCCCGGCCGCGGCGCTAGATTTTCGCCGCCATAAACCGGGGACGCGAGCTTGCAGATCAACCGCCGCAGCATGCTTCTCTCGAGCGCCGCGACCGCGCTCGTACCCCTTCTGAGCCTACGCGCCGCGCGCGCCAAGGCACCCGCGCTCGATTCCATGTTCACCGCTTTCGTGGACGAGCTGCTCGACCGCTCGCCCGAGACCGCGACCGGCCTCGGCCTCGACACGGGCAAACGCGCTTACGAAAAAGCCAAGCTCGACGACCGCTCGCTCGCCTCGATTGCGCAGGACAAGGCGCGCAACGCCGATCAATTGCGCCGCCTGAAAACCATCGACCGCAAATCGCTTTCGGCCAAGGACGGGCTCGATTACGACATCGTGCTCTACACGCTGGAAACGCAGGACGCGGCCAATCGCGCCTTCGATTACGGAACCGGCGGCGCGGGCGCGCCTTACGTCCTCAGCCAGCTCGGCGGCGCCTATAGCGGCATCCCCGATTTCCTCGACAGCCAGCATGGAATCGAAACCAAATCGGACGCCGACGATTATCTCGCGCGGCTGGAAGCCTTCGCGACCGCTATCGATCAGGAAAGCGATGTCGCCCGCCACGATGCGGGGCTGAAAGTCGTGCCGCCCGATTTCGCCATCGACGGCGCGCTGAAACAGATGGCGGCGCTGCGCACACCTGCGCCCGATCAATCGACGCTCGTGCAATCGCTCACGCGCCGCACGAAGGAGAAGAACATCGACGGCGATTACGCCGCGAGCGCGGCCAAAATCGTGGCCGAAAAAGTCTATCCCGCGCTCGACCGCCAGATGGCGCTGATGAAGGAATTGCGCGGCGAGACCAATCACGATGCGGGGGTCTGGAAGCTGCCCAAGGGCGACGAATATTACGCCGACTCGCTCACCTTCTGGACGACCTCCGACAAATCGCCCGCCGACATCCATCGCATCGGGCTCGAGCTCGTGGCCTCGCTCGGCGCGCGCGCCGACGAAGCGATGAAGGCGCAAGGGCTGACGCAAGGAAGCGTGGGCGAGCGTTATCGCGCCATGTTCGGCGATCCCAAATTCCTCTATCCCAACACAGACGAAGGCAAGGACAAGCTGCTTGCCGATCTCAACAAGAAAGTGGAAACGGTTCAGGCGAAGCTGCCGCAATATTTCGCGACCCTGCCCAAGGCGAAGCTCGAAATCAGGCGCGTGCCGAAATACATCGAAGCGGGCGCGCCCGGCGGCTATTACGAACAGGGCTCGCTCGACGGCAAGCGGCCGGGCGCCTATTACATCAATTTGCGCGATACGGCCGAAGTGCCGAGTTGGACGTTGCCCACGCTCACCTATCACGAAGGCATTCCCGGCCATCATCTGCAATTGAGCCTGCAGCAGGAGGCCGATCTGCCGCTGATCCGCAAGCTTTCGTTCTTCTCCTCCTATATCGAAGGCTGGGCGCTTTATGCCGAACAGCTCGCCGGCGAGATGGGCATGTATGGCGACGATCCTTTCGGCTATATCGGCTATCTGCACGATGCGCGTTTGCGCGCGGTGCGGCTCGTGGTCGATACCGGCCTGCATGCGATGCGCTGGAGCCGCGAACAGGCGATTTCCTATTACACCGACAATCAGGGCGATCCAGAGAGCGTGGCGGCGACCGAAGTGGAACGCTATAGCGTGTGGCCCGGACAGGCCTGCGCCTACATGCTGGGCAAGCTGACATGGCTCGCCCAGCGCGCACGCGCGAGAACGGCGCTCGGGCCGCACTTCGACATCCGCCATTTCCACGATGCCGGACTTCTGCCCGGCGCGATGCCGCTTTCGCTGCTCGAAACGGCGATCGGCCGCTACATCGCCGCGAAGAAGGGTTAGGGTTCGCTTTTATTTTGAATTCTTATTTGTCACGGCCCGCGAATGCGGGCCGCCCAGTTGGATTCTGCACTCATTGAGACGCGAGAACTGGGTGGCCCGCATCCCGCCTACGCTAAAGCTTCGGCGGGTCACGAGATTCACATTGTCCGCCGGAGCCTTGGCGAAGGCGGATCGCGGGCCATGACATTTGGTTTTTGAAACCACCGGCAATGAAACGGTGCTAGGCCGGGCCGACGAGGATCACGCCGACAATGACGAGAATTGCCGCGGCGCCTTTCTGTACGAGGCTGCGCGGCGA
>DATIZS010000208.1:0-8271 GCA_035516955.1 Rhizomicrobium sp. | reverse complement strand
AGCGGTTCCGTCAATTCCGCGATCGCCTGTTTCAGCGCGCGCGACGGCAGGCCGGGCATCACGAAACGCGACACGATCAGGGCCGCGAGCGCGCCGAGCCCCACATCGCCCACGCGCAAGACCGCGGGCGCGACACCGCTGCCATGGGTTTCCGCCGCCGACATCACGATGAGGGCGGCCACGGGCGCCGCGCGGAAGGCGCCGTAATCGCTCGAAAGGAACGCAAGCGGCGTGATGACGAGCGCGAGCACGACGAATTCTGGCATGCCGGAATGCGCGGCCCAGCCGCCGAGCAATCCGGCCGCGGCACCCGCGAGCGTTCCCGCGAGCCTGTCGAAGGCCGAGCCGCCGGGGCTTTGTCCGCTCGCGCGCGCCACGATGATGGCGCTCATCACCGGCCATGTGGTTTCGGGCGCGTGCAGCAGCGCTGCCGCCAGATACGCCAGGACCGCCGAGAGACCCATGCGCAGCGCGAAGAGGCCTGCGATCTCATGCTCGCGGATGAAGCGCGGCAGCGTCATCGCGTCACCAGCGCATAGACGCTCGTCTCGCGGATTTCGCGGTCTTCGAGTTCGCGCGTCGTCTCGACGCGATAGGTCGCGAGTTTCTCGACGCTCGATTTCGGGAAATAGCTCCGTCCCGGATCGCCGAGCAGCACGCGCGCGTTCGATTTCGCGAGCCAGGCCATCAGCCGTTCGGCCAGCGGGCGCTCGTAGCACATGTCGCCCACGAGAATGACATCCCATCCTTCGCGCCCGATCACATCGTCGGTCGTGATGTCGACCTGCGTCTCGTTCGCCGCCGCATTCAAGGCAATCGCCGCCGCCGCGAATCGATCGATATCGGCGGCTAGCACGTCGCGCGCACCCGCTTTCTTCGCCGCGACCGCCACCATTCCGGAGCCCGCGCCGAAATCGAGAATTTTTTTCCCGCGCACTTCCTGCGGATTGTCCAGAACGTATCGCGACAGCGCCTGACCGCCCGCCCAGGCGAACGCCCAATAGGGCGGGGGAATGCCTTCGGCTTCCAATTCTTCCTCGGTCTTGCGCCACAGCGGCATGATCTCGGTGGCGAGATGCAGGCGCACTTCCGGCACCAGCGGCGGCGCGATCAAACCGGTGTTGGTGCGGATGAAATCGTCCGGCCTCATGCCGCGGCGAGCGAAGGCTTCGACGTGGCGAGCCTCAGGACGTCGGCGTAATTCTTCCGGATTTCCATCTTCGGCCCGTAGCCTTTTTCCAGAAGCAGCGCATGCAGCTTCGGCAGATTGTAGCAGGGCACGTAGATCAGCATGTGATGGTCGACGTGATAATTCACCCAATAGGGCGCGATCAGCGCGCGCACCCACCACGAGGCGTAAGTCGTGCGCGCGTTGCGCATCACGTCGTCATTGTCCGGCACCATGGCGTGCTCGGCGATGTTGCGGATGCGCGTGATGACCTGCTGCCAGGTGAGCAACGGCAAAAGCCAGAACATCAGATAATAATGCGGCTTGCCGAGCGCGGTGAGGATCGCGAGCAGAATGAGGTTCGCGACGATCGGCATGCCGAGCCTGTTCCAGAAATTCCGTACGCGCGCCCAGAACGGCATGCCCTTCGGCCCCATGGCGTTCAGCAATTGGAAGCGGCGGAGTTTCAATCCCGTCCGCCCCGTGAAATCGCGGAGCATCTTGCGGCGGAAGCTTTCCTTGGTGATCGGGAATTTCGCGGACAGATGCAGGTCGGGATCGTCGGGCTGCTGAGTCTTCCTGTGATGCACCAGATGATAATGGCGATAGGGGATCGTGTCGGTGAACACGGGCCAGGCGCAGAACCATTGGCTGATACGGTCGTTCCATGTGCGCGAACGCATCAGCACGCCATGGGCCGCGTCGTGCATCAGGATCGCGAGCCCCAATTGGCGCGAACCGATCAGGATCACGGCGATCACGAATGTCAGAGGATTGGGCCAGATCCAGTAAAGCGCCATCGAGGCCGTGATCACGATCCAGGCATGCGCGACGCACATCAGCCCCGTGAGGTCCGAGCGCTCGCGCACCGCGGCCAGTTCCTCGGCCGTGAAGCTCAGCGTGGGATCGAAGCGCTCGACGTTCATGGGCCTATTATAGGCGTCCATTGGTGAATTAAAACACGCCGGCGGCCTGCAAAATGAGCCACGCCATCCACATTTCGCAGACGATTTGCACGGCGAAGGCGGTAAATCTGAGGTTTATCGCGCCCGCCGTGCCCGACAGGATATGGATGATCGATTGCACCGCCCGCGCGCACACCACCACGATAGCGAGCGTGTTGAAGGTGGGATCGGCGGCCTCCGCCGCCACGCCCGCCAGAACCACGGTCGCGAAGATCGGCAAATTCTCGATGGTGTTCATATGGGCGCGGTTGAGCCGCCAATAGGCTTCCGAGCCGTGCGGCACGCCCGGCGTGAATTCGGTGATGCCCGCCTTTCCCGTCACCACCTGGTGAACGCGCGCGGCCCCAATGGAGAGCACGAGGAACATCGCCCACAGCGCATAGAAGGTGAGTGCGACAATGCAATCGGGAACGCTGTCCATATCCCGCCCCTTTCGAATCTCAACCCAGCCATGTTGTCACAAGGAGGGCCGCCGCGATCAAGGCTCCCGCATCGCGATTGGAGCGGAAAATCCGCAGCGCACCCGCCGAATCGTCCACATGGAGCCCGCGGACCTGCCAGAGCAGATGGGCCGTGACCACCAGCATGACCGCGGCGAAGGCCCAGCTCGGACGCGCCGCCAGCCCCGCGATCGAGATCAGCAGCACCGCCGCCAGATAGAAGAGCGCCACCCAGACCGGCGTGTGCGCGCCGAAGAGCCGCGCCGTGGATTTCACGCCGGCGAGCGCGTCGTCCTCCATGTCCTGCAGCGCGTAGATCGTGTCGTAGCCGAGCGTCCAGAAGAAGCAGCCCGCGTAAAGAACGTAAGCCGAGGGCGCGAGATTTTGCGTCACGGCCGCGAAGCCGAGCAGCGCGCCCCAGTTGAACGTCAGCCCCAGCCAGGCCTGCGGCAGCCAGGTGATACGCTTCATGAAGGGATAGATCGCGATCAGGATCAGCGAGGATGCGCCGAGCGCCACCGCGAACCAGTTGAGCGTCAGCAGGATGCAGAGCCCCACGATCAATTGCGCGAGCAGGAAGCGCCACGCCTGTTTGACGCTCACCGCTCCCGACGGAATGGGCCGCCCGCGCGTGCGCGCCACTTGTCCGTCGATGTCGCGGTCGACGATGTCGTTATAGGTGCAGCCCGCGCCCCGCATCACGACGGCGCCGATGGCGAAGACCGCGAGCAGCCAGACGTCGCGCGGCTGGCTGAAATAGGCGCGCTGCTGTGCCGCCGCCGCCATGACGAGCCCGAACACGCTCGGCCAGAACAAGAGCCATGTGCCGATGGGCCGGTCGAGCCGCATCAGCCTCAGATAAGGCCGCCACCGCTCAGGCGCGGCATCGACCCAGGTGGAAGGAACGGCGTCGGCGGGTGTCACAGCGTTGCTCTTTTAGAGATTGCGGAACGCAGCCTCATCTTCCTCGCTGTTCCAATCGTCGAACACAATTTCCGATTGCCTCAAGAACGCTCTGTCGAGCATTTCGTCCTCGCTCATTTGCATGGGCTGGCTTGCCCGGTCAGACTTCGATTTTGGACGACTGGTCTTGGGACGTTTCATAGCGATCAAGATTGCGCGATAAGCGCTACCCTTCTAACACAGCATGAATTGGCCTGTTATGCACGCTGATACGCTAAATCTCCCTCGCCCCCACGAAGTGGGGGAGAGGGCCGGGGTGAGGGGGTGGCGACGATTGATCTCGATGCTCAATCACCCCCTCACCCTAACCCTCTCCCCCGGCGGAGGAGAGGGAATGCGCTTTGTATTGTCCTTCTGCAAATGACCGATCACCTAACCGAACCCGGCGGCAAGGTCCGCCTCTATGTCGCGGCGGCGCTGGCGAAGGATGCGCGCGTCGCGCCGGACGAAGGCCAGGCGCATTATCTTTTGCATGTGATGCGCGCGAAGGCGGGCGAGCGTGTCAGCCTCTTCAACGGGCACGACGGCGAATGGCTCGCGCGCATCGACGATGTGACCAAACGCGGCTGCGCGCTCGTCTGCGAAAAGCGAACGGAGAAGCAGCGCGAAGTTCCCGATCTCTGGCTCGTCTTCGCGCCCGTCAAGAAAACGCCGGCCGACTATCTGACACAGAAAGCGACCGAGCTCGGTGTCAGTGCGCTTCAGCCGGTCGCGACCAGGCGCACCATCGTCACGCGTGTGAACGCGGAACGCATGCGCGCCAATGCCATCGAAGCCGCCGAGCAATCGGGGCGTTTATCAATTCCCGAAATCCGCGAGTTCATCGCTCTGGAAAAGCTGCTCGCGCATTGGCCGCGCGAGCGGCGGATAGTGTTTTGCGATGAGGCGGGCGATGCGCCGCCGATTGCCGAGGCACTCGCGGATGCACCGTCCGGGCCGTGGGCCGTTCTCACCGGCCCCGAAGGCGGCTTCGATCCCGCCGAGCGGGCGGCGATCCGGGCGCTGCCATCCGTCGTGCCGGTGTCGCTCGGTGATCGCATCCTCCGGGCCGATACGGCCGCGCTGGCGGCCTTGGCCGTTTGGCAGGCGGTCAAGGGCGATTGGCGCTGACTTATCCCCGCTCCGCCCCGAAGGGGGTAACATGGCCGCCGGGCCGGAGATCGGATGCTGATGACCGGGGAGGGGGGATCCCCCCTCCATTTTCCGAGGTTCGAATACCTTGCCGTCCGCCAAGCCGTTCTTACATAATCAAAAGCTGAACGGGCGGTTCAAAATTCACACAGCCCGGAAACGGGCAGAGGAGCGCGAGATGTCCATCCCCCAATCCGCCGGCGGGCCGATCGGCTCGCGCGACGATCTCGTGCGCTACCTCGAAAAGGGCTCCAAGCCGAAGGCCGAGTGGCGCATCGGGACCGAGCACGAGAAATTCGTCTACAGCCTGAAGACCCACAAGCCCGTCGCCTATGAAGGCCCCGCCGGCATCCGGGCGCTGCTCGAAGGCATGCGCCGCTTCGGCTGGGAGCCGGTGATGGAGGGGGACCACATCATCGGGCTGACCCAGAACGCCGCCTCGATCAGCCTCGAGCCCGGCGGGCAATTCGAGCTGTCGGGCGCCGCACTTCGCACCGTCCACGAAACCTGCGCCGAGGTGAACACGCATCAGGAGCAGGTGCGCGAGGTTGCGGGCGAATTGGGCCTTGGCGTTCTGGGCCTCGGCTTCGCGCCGACATGGTCGCTCGAGGACGTGCCGACCATGCCCAAGGGCCGTTACGGCATCATGCGCCGCTATATGCCCAAGGTCGGCGGCTACGGACTCGAGATGATGTTCCGCACCTGCACGGTGCAGGTGAATCTCGATTTCGGTTCCGAAGCGGACATGGTCAAGAAGTTCCGCGTCGGCCTCGCGCTGCAGCCCGTGGCGACCGCGCTCTTCGCGAATTCGCCGTTCCGCGAGGGACGGCCGAACGGATTTCTCTCGTACCGCTCGCATATCTGGACCGACGTGGACAATGCGCGCGCCGGAATGCTTCCATGGGTGTTCGAGAGCGGCATGGGTTTCGAACGCTATGTCGATTATGCGCTCGATGTGCCGATGTATTTCGTTTATCGCGGCGGAAAATATATCGACGTGTCGGGAAAATGCTTCCGCGATTTCCTGGAAGGCCGCATTCCCGAACTGAAGGGCGTCGAGCCGTCGATGTCGGACTGGGCCGATCATTTGACGACGATCTTCCCCGAAGCGCGGCTGAAAACCTTCCTCGAAATGCGCGGCGCCGATGGCGGTTCGTGGCGGCGCATCTGCGGGTTGCCGGCGTTGTGGGCCGGGCTCTACTACGATCAGACCGCGCTCGACGCGGCGTGGGATCTGGTGAAGGATTGGTCGGCGGAGGAGCGCCAGGCGATGCGCGATTCCGTTCCGCGCCTTGCCTTCGACACGCCTTTCCGCGGGCGCAATGTCGGCGATCTGGCCAAGGAAATGCTGGATATTTCGGCGGCCGGTTTGCGCCGCCGCGCCGCCCAGGATTCCGGCGGCACGAACGAAGAAGGCTTCCTGCATCCCCTGATGGAACTCGTCGACAAGCGCCAGACCCGCGCCGAACAATTGCTCGCGAAATACAAGGGCGAATGGAAGCGCGATCTCGCGCCGCTGTTCACGGAGTATAATTTCTTGTGATTCAGATACCGAGGAACACCAGATCGAGTGCGGCAACGATCCGGTCGCGTTCCGACTCGAGATTTGTGATGGGCGTCCCAAGGTATCGAATTGCAAACGTCGCAATTTCGGTGGGCGAAAGCCGCACTTTTTGTCCATTCACTTCGAACAAGGGCGTCATGCGGCCCACCGGCACAATGGCGCCGTCGGTCGCCAGCGGCGCGACGAGCCGCGTCGGATAATGATTGAGCGAATAATGCTGCAGCGAAATGACGAAAGGTCTTTCGCGCCGGCCGCTTTTCAATGGATTCGGAAAAACGTCAAATTGGCGGATCATCGAGATCGAGCAATTCTTCGCCGAACACGCCATTGCGCTCGATATAGGCGTTATACGAGTCGAAATGCTCCTTGTTCTCCTCATAGAACCGCCGGGCGCGTTCTTCCTCGGTTAGCCTGCGCAGCGCATCTTCGAGGGCTTGCGAAAGGTTCAGCCGCATTTCCTTGGCGACCTTCAGGATTTCCGCATCCACAGACACATTCACGGCGCGTTTGGGGCCCGGCCCGACACGGCCGCTGCGCCGGGGTCCGGCGTGTTCGAACGATTTTCCCCGTTCTTTCAGGTACCTAGCCATGCGCATACAGTATGCGCATAGATCATGCACGTCAAGCCGGATCGAGGGGTAAAACAAAACCGCCGCCGGCATCGCGCCGGATTTCGCGCGCCCATTTCACGGCCGAAACCGGCAACGGCCCATAGAGATGCGGAAACAAATCGCCATTGCGCGAAGGTTCGTATTTCAGAGCGGCGCCGAGCAAGCCTTCATCGACGGCCACCAACAGAAGATCGCTCTCGCCTGCATAGTGCTTCGCGAGCGTTCCCATCAATTGCTTCGCCGTCGAGAAATGCAGGAAGCCGTCGGCGCGGTCCTTGGCCGAGCCGTCGTAGACGCCCGTGCGCATCGCCGCGCGCCATTCGCCCGCATGACAGATCTTGAAGATCAGCACTTACGCCGCCGTGCCGCCGACCGTCAGCCCATCGAGCCGCAGCGTCGGCTGGCCGACGCCGACGGGCACCGATTGCCCGTTCTTGCCGCAAGTGCCGATGCCGGAATCGAGTTTCATGTCGTTGCCGATCATCTTGACCTGCGTGAGTGCCGTCGGCCCGTCGCCGATCAGTGTCGCGCCCTTGATCGCCGGCCCGATCTTGCCGTTTTCGATGCGATAGGCTTCGGTGCAGGAGAACACGAATTTGCCGTTGGTGATGTCCACCTGCCCACCGCCGAAATTCACGGCGTAGATTCCCTTGTCGACGCTCGCGAGAATTTCTTCCGGCGAGTGTGGGCCCGCGAGCATGTAGGTGTTGGTCATGCGCGGCATGATCGAATGCGCATAGGATTGGCGCCGGCCATTTCCCGTCGGCGCCATGCCCATCAGCCGCGAATTCTGGCGATCCTGCATGTAGCCTTTCAGGATTCCGTCTTCGATCAGCACCGTGCGCGTCGTCGGCGTGCCTTCATCGTCGATGGTGAGCGAGCCGCGCCGCCCGCCGATCGTGCCGTCATCGACTACGGTCACGCCGGGCGCGGCAACGCGCTGCCCAAGCAATCCGGCGAACGCGCTCGTTTTCTTGCGATTGAAATCGCCTTCGAGCCCATGGCCGATGGCTTCGTGCAGAAGAATGCCGGGCCAGCCGGGACCGAGCACAACCGTCATCTCGCCCGCGGGCGCGGGCACCGACGACAAATTCACCAGCGCCTGACGCAGCGCTTCATCGACCCCGTCGTGCCAATATTGCGGATCGAGATAGGTCTCGTAGCCGCCGCGTCCGCCGCCGCCGAAGCTTCCCGCTTCCTGGCGGCCGTTCTCCTCGACGACGACAGACACAAAGAGGCGCACGAGCGGGCGTATGTCGCGATAGATTTCGCCGCCCGGGCGCACGATCTCGACATTCTGCCATTCGCCGGCAAGCGAACACGAGACCTGCTTGACGCGCGAATCCTTGGCGCGCGCATATTGGTTCATCTCTTCGAGCAGCTTCACCTTGGCCGCGAATTCGGCCGAGCGCAGCGGATCGGCATCGGA
>DATIZS010000207.1:0-2153 GCA_035516955.1 Rhizomicrobium sp. | reverse complement strand
TGAGACCCGAACAATCCAGCCCCGCCGCGGTCTTGCCGCCCCACACATAAGGGGTGCGCAGGAATCGCTCCGCCACTTCCACCCAATCGGTTGCGACTTCGTTGACCGGCGCGAGATGGCCCGCGAAGACGAATTCACCCGCGCCGATGCGCGCGTAAACGCCTTCGCGGGATTCGATTTTCACCTTCACGTTCAGCGGCAGGAAATCGCGCACCGGTTTTTTCAGATCGGCCGCGGGAAAGACCGGCGTCATCTGGGCGGTCACGCGATGATCGGCCGCAACTGCGCCTTCCGCCAGAAAATCCGCGCGCACATAACCGACGTAAGAGTCCTCTTTCGCCTGTCCCCAGGCCCACCCATTCGCGATTTCGTAGACTTCGAAATTCTCGCCACGGAGAAGCTCGGTGTCGAGACCCGCATCGTCCGACGGCTTCGAACGCAAAGCCGCGCACCCGCGGATCACGTGAAATGTTTTTCCTTCGGCGTAGCGCGGCGCATCGATTCTGCTCTTCAGATGCGCCGCCGCCAGATCGGCGCGCGCGGGTGTGATGCGGCGATCGAATCCGCTCATGGCCGGTAACGCGCAGACAGCATCGCGTAAATTGCGCGCGCGGTATTGACCTCGGCGCCCTTGCGGCGGCCCGGTTTCGGCCGGTCGATCCAGGCGGGAATATCGAAATGCACCCAGGATTTCGCGCGCGTCACGAAGCGGTTGAGGAAGAGCGCCGCGGTGATCGCGCCCGCCAGCGAATAATCGGGAGCGTTGTTGAGATCGGCGATGGCGCTTTTGATCGTGTCTTCGTAATTGCGCCAGAGCGGCAGGCGCCAGAGATAATCCTGTGTCGCGCTCGCCTGCGCCATCAGATCGCCGGCGAGTTTTTCGTCGTCGGTGAAGAAGGGCGGCAATTCCATGCCCGTGGCAGCGCGCGCGGCGCCGGTGAGCGTCGCGATGTCGATCAGGAGTTCCGGCGCTTCCGAATCGGCTTCGGCCAGCGCATCGGCCAGCACCAATCGTCCTTCCGCGTCGGTGTTGCCGATCTCGACGGTCAGCCCTTTGCGGCTTTTCAAAATGTCGCCGGGGCGATAGGCCGAGCCCGAAACGGAATTCTCCACCGCCGGAATCAGCACGCGCAAACGCACCGGCAATTTCGCATCCATCGCCATATGCGCGATGGCGAGCACCGTCGCCGCGCCGCCCATATCCTTTTTCATCGTCAGCATGCCGGACGACGTTTTCAGATCGAGCCCGCCGGAATCGAAACACACACCCTTTCCCACCAGCGTCACTTTGGGGGCCTTGGGATTTCCCCAGGTCATGTCGATCAATCGCGGCGGGCGCGATGAGGCGCGTCCCACCGCATGAACGAGCGGATAATTCGCCTTCAGCAGCGCATCGCCCACGATCACGGAAAACTTCGCGCCGTGGCGCTTCGCCAGCTCGCGCGCGGCATTGGCGAGTTCCTCCGGCCCCATGTCGTTCGACGGCGTGTTGACGAGATCGCGCCCGAGGAACACGGCTTCCGCGATGCGGCCCGCCTCGGCGGCATCGGCGCCTTTGGGCAGAACCAGTTTGGGATGCGGCTTCGCGTTCTTCGTGTAGCGCGTGAATTTGTAGGTTCCCAGAATCCAGGCGAGCGCGGCGGTGGTGCCGCCCATGCCTTCGGGCACATCAAAAAGCGCATAGCTGCCCTCCGGCAGCGATTCGGAGAATTGGGCGAGCGCGAGCCCATCGCGCCCCGCGCCCAATCCGAGCACGGCGAAGGCGAGGCGGCCATCCGGCTTCGGCACCAGCAAAAGCTCGCCCTCTTTGGCGGAAAAGCCCGCCGCTTTCAGCCATTGCGCCTCGCGGCGGCCGCGCGCCGCAAGCCAGCGCTTGAGATCGGCCGCCTTCACCGCATGAAGCGGGATCGCGCCCTTTGCGCTCTTCGCAAGGCTGGAATGCATGGTCTGCCCTTTGCCGTGTCCGAATCCCGACTCTAGAAATGCGTCGTGCCGTTCGCAACTGGAGACGGGTGATGGGTTACACATTGATCCTCGGCAACAAGGATTGGTCGAGCTGGAGCTTGCGGCCCTGGCTCGCGATGAAGGCGACGGGCGCACCCTTCGAGGAGATCGTCATCCGCCTGCGCCAGCCGCAATCCCGCGACGAGATC
>DATIZS010000206.1:0-4312 GCA_035516955.1 Rhizomicrobium sp. | reverse complement strand
GCGGCCGCGTTTCCTCAAGCGGCTGGAATATTTCGGCCTCGCCAATGCCTTCATCAAGACATTGGGGGCGGCCGCGCCATGATGGGCCTCGTCGTCGGACTTGCCGTCATCGGGGTCGCCGCGATCGTGACCGCGCTCATGCTGATGCGCGCGGGCCGGCGCGGCGTCGAAAAGCGCATCGATCTGATATCGGTGTCCGGCGAGACCGAGCATGTCGTTGCGCTGGTCCAGCCGTTTTCGGTGCCCGTCGCCGACGTCTATGCGCAAAGCATCTTCGGCTTCGGTATCGCCCATCATTGGGGCATGAAATCGAGCGCGGTCCGGCTCGGCGTTTTCGCGGCCGCCGGTTTCGTCGCGGTCTTCGCGCTGCTCTATTTTCTGCTGCAGTTCGGGTTCTGGGCGGCGTTCGGGACGGGCGTTGTCGTGTCGTGGCTTTTGCCCCACATGATCCTCCGGCACGAGCGCAACAGAGCCGAAACGCAATTCGTGGAATTGTTCGCCGATGCCGTCGACATGGTGGTGCGCATGTTGCGCGCCGGATTGCCCGTCACCGCCGCCATCCGCGCCACGGGCACGGACGGGCCGCCGCCCGTCAACGAAGTCTTCGCCGATATCAGCAACCAGGTGGAGATCGGCATTCCCTTCGACGAGGCGCTCGTCATCGCGGCCGAAGGCGTCGGCATCCAGGATTTCCGCTTCTTCGCCGCCGCCGTCACGCTGCAGCGCGCCACCGGCGGCAATCTCGCGGCGACGCTCGAAACCTTGTCGGACATCATCCGCAAGCGCCGGGCCGGGCGCATGAAAGCGCGCGCCGTCACCGCGGAGGTGCGCGCGACGGCCTATGTGCTGGCGGCGCTGCCCTTCGTCATCATCGGCGGATTGCTGGTGCTCAATCCGCAATATCTCTCGCCCCTGATCGACGATCCGCGCGGCAATGTCATCATGGCGACCGCCGCGGGCCTTCTCATCACCGCCTTCGTCACGATGCGCCAGATGATGCGCAACGTGACGCGAATCTGAGAGTCCGCCCATGCACGCATCTCCGCTTTCGTTCTTCGTCCAGGCGAGCGTATTCGTTCCCTATCTCGTCGTGCTCGCGCTGGCGTTCGGGGGCGTGGCGCTGATCGTTTATGCGGTACGCAGCCGGCAGGTGCCCGTCGCCGACCGCGTCGAGATGCTGATCGCCAGCCAGTCGCGCCCGCGCAACGATGCGGCGCGTCTCAGGCCCTTCGTGCGGCCCGCCGCGGCAAGCGGCCTCGACCGCGATGCGCGCGAAATCGTGCGCCTTTACGGTCACCTCGGCGTGCCCCAGCAAAACGCGGCAAGGGCCTATGCGTTTACACGCGCGGGCCTCGCATTCATCCTGGCGGTCGCATTCTTCGTGGGCGCGCGCGCCGTCTTCGATTTCAGCCAGGCGCCGATGATGCCGCTGCTCATCGCGCTGTTCGCAATCATACTGAGCTGGATCGCGCCGTCTTTCGTCATTTCGCACCTGGCGTCGCGGCGCGCGGTCGTCATCGCGGCGGGCCTTCCCGACGCGCTCGAGCTTCTGGTCGTCTGCGTGGGCGCGGGCCTCTCGCTCGAGGACAGCATCGACCGCATCGTCGGCGAGCTCGCCCATTCGCAGCCCGCGCTTGCAGCCGAGCTCGCGCTCACCGCCGCCGACATGAAGATCCTTCCCAGCCGCGATCAGGCGCTCGCCAATCTGGCGCAGCGCGTGGATGTGCCGAGCGTGCGCTCCGTGGTCGCCACGCTTTCGCAGACCATGCGTTACGGCACGCCGCTCGCGCAGGCGCTGCGCGTGGTCGCCACCGAAATGCGCAACGACGCGCTCATCGACATGGAAGCACGCGCCAACCGCTTGCCGACGCTTCTCACGCTGCCGATGATGCTGTTCATCATGCCCACGATCTTTTTGATCGTCGGCGGGCCGGCGGCGCTGCGCGTGATCGACGCGGTGTTTTAGACGCGCGTGCGCCTCTGTTCTTTTCCTTATAATTCGTCATGGCCGGCCACCGTGCCGGCCATCCATAAACACATTTCTAAACGGAGGTTATGGATGGCCGGGACAAGCCCGGCCATGACGTGTAGGAAAATGATTCAATCCGGAACGTTGCCCTACTTAATCGCCTTCAGCATCGCTTCCGTATCGGACGCGGCCTTCTGCGCGGTGGCGAGATCGTCCGACTTCAAGCCCTCGCGCGCCTTGTCGGCGGCGGCTTCGAGCGCCTTCTGCTTGGCGGCGTCGGTGGTATCCGGAATCGCGCCATTGCCCGAGTTCTTGCACGGATTGAGCGCGGTCTTGTCGAAATCCATGCCGTTCGGCCCGACGAGGCAATTGAGCGTGTGATGCAGATGGGCGTGCACCATGTCGATGGTGGCGGATTGCGCGGCATATTCGGCGTGCTGCGCCGCAGTGACGATCTCCGAGGCGGCATCGGCCGCAGCCGGCAGCGGCAGAAGCGCCACGCCGAATGCGAGAAGCGATAATGCGAAATATTTGCTCATGGTGCTCACTCCCTGTTTTCCCGGCGCGAAGCCTAGCACCGGCGCCCCCGGCGTGAACACCGCTAAAGCCCCAGCGTTCCATCCAGGAAATCGAAAACGCTTGCCTTGAAGAGCGCATGGGGAATGGCGGAGAAATGATCGCAGCCGGGCAGAGTGACGGCCTGGGCGCCGGGAATGCCGGCGGCGAGATCGTCGGCGCTTCCCGCCAGCGCGTCGCGCGCGCCGGCGACGATCAGCACCGGCATTCGCAAATGTTGAAGCGCCTCGCGCGCGAAGCCTTCGCCGGCGCCGCGCATGCAGGCGGCGAGCGCAAGCCGGTCCTCGCCCTGTTCGTCGGCGAATTGGCGGAAGCTTCTAAGCATCGGTTCCGAAATCGTGTTCGCGTCTTCGGCCAGCATCGCGTCGGCCAGCAGCGCGCCACTGCCGCTGTGTTCGAAGATTCGCGCGCCGATGCCACCCAGAATGAGGTGGTCGATGCGCTCGGGATGGGCGAGCGCGGTGGCCAGCGCAAGTCTTGCGCCCATCGAATAGCCCATCAGATGCGCGCGTTCGATTTGCAAATGATCCATCAGGGCCAGCACGTCGCCGGCCATGGCCGCGCGCACATAGGCCTCGGGCTCGTGCGGCTTGGCGCTTTCGCCGGCCCCGCGCAGGTCGGGCGCCACCACCCGATAGCCCTTGCGCTCGAAGGCGCCATACCAGCCGAGCCTGCGCCACATCTCGGCCCGGTTGGAGGCAAAACCGTGCAGCAGGAAGGCCACGCGCGCGCCCCGCGGGCCGATATCGTCATAGGCCAGGGTCAGCCCGCCGGATTGGAATTGCGCCATGGGCCTCTGGTTAGCCTTGGGTCCGGCCGGGCTCAAGGGCGGGACGGCATCCACAACCGGAAGTAGCAATCACCCGGCCCGGCCGATGCGGTTGGCGTTCCTTAACATGCCTCCCATATAAGAGCGTTGTGGGCGGGTATTCCCGGTTAAAGGAACCATCGTCATGGTCGGCTTTCTGAAATGGGCGCGGTCAATCCTCGTGGGCACGCTCAACGGCCTCCTCAAATTCGCGCTCGCCATCGTGCTGATCGTGGTGGTGATCTTCCTCGTCGGGCTCGCTTTCGGCGACGGCATGCCGGGCACGATCGTGCTCACGGCCGATCTGCGGGGCAGCCTCGAGGATTCCAACATCCAGAGCCCCTTCGGACTTTACGGCCGTCCGCTGACGGTGATGGACGTGGTGCTGACGCTCGATCGCGCCGGCCGCGATTCCCGCGTGAAAGGTCTTTACATCCGCACCGGCGACGGCGGCATTTCGATTGCCGAGGCCGAGGAGCTCGATGCCGCCATCAAGCGCTTCCGCGCGGCCGGCAAATTCGTGATCTCGGATGCCCAGGAATTCGGCTCCACGGGTCTCGGCGATTATCTGCTCGCATCGAGCGCCAATGAAGTCTGGATGCAGCCCAAGAGCGTGTTCGGGGCTGCGGGCGCGGGCGCGGGCGAAGTCTTCCTGCGCGGCATGTTCGACAAGCTCGATGCCGAGCCCCAGATCGCCAAGCGCGCCGAATATAAGAGCGCGGCCGACATGTTCATGGAAAAGGACTACACCCAGCCCGACCGCGAACAGACCACCGCCTTCCTGCAATCCTGGTACAATTCGGCGAGCGCCGAAATCGCCGCGGACCGCAAGCTTTCCGTTTCCGCCGTGGATGAAGCGCTGCAGGCAAGCCCGCAATTCGCCAGCGACGTGCGCGCCAAGGGCCTTGTCGACAAGATCGGCTATGACGACGAAGCCGGCAACGAGGCGCTGGCGCGCG
>DATIZS010000205.1:0-3953 GCA_035516955.1 Rhizomicrobium sp. | reverse complement strand
AACCTGCAAGTGTTGCGCCCGCCGGAACGTCGATTTGAGCAGAGACTGCATACATTGCCGAACTCAATTGCATTGAAGACTACAGGTTGGATTGTCGTTCCTCATGCCAGGACAACATTGTGTTTGGAGGCGGTGCACCGCATCGCATTGCGCGTATCGACCACCAGCGGCACCCATTCGGCGAGTTCGCCGTACTCCACCGCATCGTGATCGGTGCAGATCAGGGCCGCGTCGAAGCCCGACACGGCCTCTCTCGTCCAGGCGATGCTCGCGCGGCCCGCAAGGGGCGCGTGTTCGCGCGTCATGGGGATCACCGGGATATGCGGATCGTAATATTCGACCGCCGCGCCGCGCGCCTCCAGCATTTCGAGGATGGTGAGCGAAGGGCTTTCGCGCATGTCGTCCACATTCTTCTTATAGGCCATGCCGAGCAGCAGGACCTTCGCGCCCGCAAGGCTTTTCCTGTGGCGCAGGCTCAGCGCCTCGATCAGCGCCTCGATCACCGCGCGGGGGGCGGCTGCGTTCACTTCGCCCGCAAGCTCGATGAAGCGCGTGGGAACGTTGTATTCGCGCGCTTTCCACGTCAGATAAAACGGATCGATGGGGATGCAATGGCCGCCCAGGCCCGGGCCCGGATAGAACGGCATGAAGCCGAAAGGTTTGGTCTTGGCCGCGTCGATCACGTCCCACACATTGATGCCCATGCGGCCGTAGATCTGTTTGAGCTCGTTGACGAGCGCGATGTTCACCGCGCGGAAGATGTTTTCGGTGAGCTTCACCGCTTCGGCCGTCGCCGTGCTCGCCACCGGAACGACCTTGTTGACGATCTGGCCGTAAAGCGTGGCGGCAAGCCCGGTGGTCGCGGGATCGTCGCCGCCCACCACGCGCGGGATCGTCGAGGTCTCGAAATCGGGATTGCCCGGGTCCTCGCGCTCGGGCGAATAGGCGAGGAAGAAATCTTCGCCCGCCTTCAATCCGCTTTTTTCGAGGATGGGTTTCAGCACGTCCCTTGTCGTGCCGGGATAGGTGGTCGATTCGAGCACGACCAGTTGGCCGCGCTTCAGATGCGGCGCGATCGCTTCGCCCGTCTTCTCGATGAAGGTCAGATCGGGCTCGCGGTGGCGCGAGAGCGGCGTCGGCACGCAGATGGCGAGCGCGTTCACCTTGGCGATCTCGGAGAAATCGGCGGTGGCGTGGAAGCGTCCGCGCGCCCGCGCTTCGGCCACGCGTCCGGCCGGCAGCGTGTGCATCGGCGAGCCGCCATTGTTGATGAGCTCCACCTTGTGGCGGTCGATATCGAATCCGATGACGGCGAAGCCCGCACGATGGGCCGCGAGCGCCAGCGGCAATCCCACATAGCCGAGCCCGATCACGCCGACCGCGGCTTTCTTCGATGCCAGCAGGCCGCGAAGCGTTTCCGCATTCGCCGTTTCGTTCGCCATCGCGCTTCCCCCCGATCTACGGTTTCAGTTTCAGGCCCGCGGCCGTTTCCATATAGCGCTCGCCCGTGCGCGGGCAGACGAGATCGGCACCGAGCCGCTCGCCCGAACGGCTCACCCAGCCCGCGCGCCTGGCGGGATTTCCCAGCACCAGCGCATGCGGCTCCACATCCTTCGTCACCACGGCGCCCGCGCCCACCATGGCGTATTCGCCGATGGTGTGGCCGCAGACGATGGTGCAGTTCGCCCCCAGCGTCGCGCCGCGCCTGACGAGGGTGGGCGAAAATTCGTTCTTGCGCTCGACATGGGCGCGCGGCGTGAGCACGTTGGTGAATACCATGCTGGGGCCGCAGAACACATCGTCTTCCAATGTGACGCCTTTATAAACCGAGACATTGTTCTGCAGCTTGCAGCCGTTACCGATGGTCACATCGGGGCCGATGGTGACGTTCTGGCCGATCACGCAAGCGTCCCCGATTCGCGAATGGCCCAGCACATGGGTGAAATGCCAGATCTTCGTGCCGCGCCCGATGACGACGCCCGCATCGATCACGGCGCTGTCATGGATGAAGGCGTCGGCTGCGATGTTGCTGTCCGGAGAAATCGTCACGGCACCACCTCCATGAAGCGCGCGTTCGGCCGCTTCCAGCACTTCCAAAACGCGCGTGGCCTCCGCCGCATCGGTCAAGGGCGCGTGCTTGCCCGCCACGCAATCGAGGAAGTGCTGCATCTCGGCCCGCAGGGGTTCGCCCTTCTCGACCGCGATTTTCTCGCCCGCGCCCTTCGTGAACTTGGGAACCTCTCCATTCCATTTCACGGAGTGGCGGTAAAGAACGAGCTTGCTTTCCCAATCGGCTGCCGTGTCGTCGAACACGGCCATGGAATTTTCGCCGATGACCGTCAGGCGATGTTCCTTATACGGATTAAGCCAGGAGCAGAACACATGCCCCTTCAATCCCGACGGAAAAGAGAGCGCGACCGTCGCCAGATCCGCGAGCGCCGGCTGCACGGCGGCTTGTCCGGCGGCTGCGACACGCATGGGGCTTTCGCCCGCCAGCGCCAGGATCATGGAAAAATCGTGGGGCGCGAGGCTCCACAGCGCATTCTCCTCGGTGCGGATGCGGCCCTGGTTGAGGCGGTTGGAATAGACATATTGCAGCGTGCCCAGCGCGCCTTCGCGCACCAGCGCCAGCAGCTTCGCGAACACCGGATGATATTGCAGCAGATGGCCCACCATCAGCACGCGCTTCTTTTCGCGCGCCCGGGCCGCCATCGCGCGCGCATCGCCGAGCGAAAGCGCGATCGGCTTTTCGACGTAAACGTGCTTGCCCGCGTCGAGCGCGGCCAGCGCCATTTCGGCATGAGTGGCGGCAGGCGTGGCGATCGCGACGCCTGCGATGTCGCCGCGCGCGAAGGCGGCGGCGGGCGCGGCGGCGTAATCCACGTTCAGCTCGCCCGCCATAGCGCGCCCGCGCGCCTCGTCCGAATCGCAGATGAGCGCCAGCGCGCCCAACTCCGCCAGTACGCGCGCGACATTGCGCCCCCAGGCGCCGCAGCCCAGAAGCGCGATCTTTGATGGACCCTCACTCATCGTCGAAGAAAATCTCGCGCGCTGCGCCTGTTCGTTCCTCGTAGCCAAGTGGCCCGAGTCGCGCAAGAACAATCGCCGCTAATCGAGCGGTTCCGCCACGGGCCGGCCGACGCTGACATAGGTGAAGCCGGCCGCCGCCATCGAGGCGGGCTTGTAGATATTGCGCAAATCCACCATCAGCGGGCGTTTGAGCAACGCCTTCACGCGGTCGAGATCGAGCGCGCGGAACTCGTTCCATTCGGTCAAGATGACGACGCCGTCGGCCCCGTCCAGCGCCTCATAGGCGTCGCCGCACATTTCCACGCTGAGAAGCTTGCTCGCTTCCATATGGCCTTCAGGATCGTAGGCGCGCACGCGCGCGCCTTTTTCCTGAAGATAGGGCACGATCACGAGGCTCGGCGCATCGCGCATGTCGTCGGTGTTGGGCTTGAAGGTAAGGCCGAGCACGGCGACCGTCTTGCCCTTCACGCCGCCGAAGGCGCGTTCGGCCTTTTCCGCCATCTGCCGCTTGCGCGCATCGTTCACGGTGACGACCGCTTCGACGATCTTGGTGGGCGCGTTCACGAGCTGGGAGGTTTTCAGAAGCGCGAGCGTATCCTTGGGGAAACAAGATCCTCCGAAGCCCGGGCCGGCATGCAGGAACTTGGCGCCGATGCGCCCGTCGAGGCCAATGCCACGGGCGACATCCTGCACATCGGCGCCCACCGCCTCGCAGATATTGGCCATCTCGTTGATGAAGGTGATCTTGGTGGCGAGGAAGGCGTTGGCCGCGTATTTGATGAGCTCGCTCGTCTCGCGCGAGGTGAAGAGGATGGGCGTCTCGTTCAGATAGAGCGGGCGGTAGATTTCCCGCATCACCTGGCGTGGGCGATCGCTCTCGCAACCGACGACGACGCGATCGGGGCGGCGGAAGTCCTCAATGG
>DATIZS010000204.1:0-7106 GCA_035516955.1 Rhizomicrobium sp. | reverse complement strand
ATAGCCTGTTGGGTCAGCCGATTCGCGGCTGGGCGGATGGCAGGGACGCAGGGGATGGGATTTCAGATGACTGGCGATGTTCAGCCGTTCATCTCCACGATGACGGGGACGCTCGACGCGAAGGGCCGCGTCTGCATTCCGTCGGCCTATCGCGACATTCTCGCTGCGACGAACACGGCGGGCGTCTATGTCTGCCCGTCCTTCGCCGAAAACGCGCTCGAATGTTTCGGGGCCGATGTGCTGAACGAATTCCACGCCAAGCACGCCGAACTCGATCCGTTTTTCTCGAAGAAATATGACGACAAGACCTTCGCGATCATGTCGATGACCCAGCTTCTGTCGCGCGACGAAAACGGCCGCGTCGTGCTGCCCGATCACATGATCCAGCATGCCGAATTGAAGGATCGCGTCACCTTCGTCGGCATGGGCCGCAAATTCATGATCTGGGACAGCGGGAAATTCGCGGCCTATCAGGCGGAGCGTCTGAAGCGCGCGCTCGCACTTCGCAACGCGGAGGGCGCATGAGCCACATTCCCGTCATGCTCGGCGAAGTGCTGAACGTCATTTCTCCGCGCGACGGCGCGCATTACATCGACGGCACGTTCGGCGGTGGTGGCTATTCGCGCGCGCTGCTCGATGCGGCGGAGTGTTCGGTGCTCGGCATCGACCGCGATCCCGATGCGATTGCGCGTGGACAAAATCTCGTCGCGCAATATGCCGGCCGCCTCACGCTGGTGCAGGGCGAGTTCTCGCAAATGGATCGGCTGTTTTCCGGCCAAAGCGACGGCGTTGTGCTCGATCTCGGCGTGTCGTCGTTCCAGCTCGATGAAGCGGCGCGGGGCTTTTCCTTCCGCGAGGATGCGCCGCTCGATATGCGCATGAGCAAGCGGGGCCGTAGCGCCGCCGACGTCGTGAACGAAAGCGACGAGAAGACGCTGATCGAAATCGTCGGCAGGCTCGGCGAAGAGCGCCATGCCGGCCGCGTGGCGCGCGCCATCATCGCCGCGCGTCCCGTCACGCGCACGGTGCAATTGGCCGAGGTGGTTTCCAAAGCGCTCGGGCCCGCCGCCGCGCGTCAGCCGATACATCCGGCGACGCGCACTTTCCAGGGCCTGCGCATCTATGTGAACGACGAATTGGGAGAGCTCGAACGGGGCCTCGAAGCCGCCGAGCGTGTGTTGAAGGCCGGCGGGCGGCTCGCGGTCGTTGCGTTTCACTCGCTCGAAGACCGCATCGTCAAACAGTTCCTGCAGGCGCGTTCGAAGCCGGCGCCCGCTTCGTCGCGCCATCTGCCGCAAACAACGCAAACGAACAGACAGACATTCCGCATGCTGGGCGCGCAGCCCAGGACCCCAAATCCCGCCGAGATCGCGTCCAATCCCCGCGCGCGCTCGGCCAAACTGAGAGCGGCCGAAAAACTCGCCGCCTGACGGAGAACGCCCATGATCCGCGTGATGAATTTTTTCTGCCTGGCGCTTGCCGCACTTTCGTGCCTCGCGCTCTATCACGTTTCGGAACAGACGCGTGTCGCCCATGTGCGGCTCGCCAATGTCGGGCGCCAGATCGCGGCCGAGAATACGTCCATGAGCGTGCTCGAGGCGGAATGGTCACGTGTTGCCGCGCCCGCCCGCATCCAGAAACTGGCCGAGACGCAACTGGGTCTCTCCGATCAGCCGGCGGTCGAACTTTCGTCGCTCGAAGTTCTGCCGGAGCGTCCGCTCGGCAACAGCGAGCTGCGCAACGCCGACGCCGTCGCTCCGATCGCGCCCCAGGATTCGCGCATCCGGCTCGCCGCCGTCCATATCGGAAACTGAACGCATGGACGGCGCGCCCACCGTCCTGCAACGCCGCATCGCGGTCACCGCCGCGTTCTGCGTCATGGCGTTCGGGGTGGTCTTTCTGCGCCTTGTCGACATCACGGTGTTCTCCGGCCATGGCGCGGCGCTCTATTCCGGCCCCGAGGCGGTTGCGCCGCGCGCCGACATTCTCGATCGCAATGGCGAGCTGCTCGCCCGCGATCTGCCGGTCGCCGATCTCTATGCGCGCCCGCATGCGTTGTGGGACAAGCGCGAAGCCGCGCGCGATCTGGCGGGCGTCACCGGCGCGAGCCAGGCGCGTCTCGAACACGTTTTTGCGAGCAAGCACGATTACGTCCTCGTCGCGCGTCAGATTTCGCCCGATGCCCAAGCCGGCGTGATGCATCTGGGCCTGCCGGGCCTCGACTTCCAGCCTTCGCTCAAGCGCTATTACCCGAAAGGCTATGCCGCGGTTCAGGTCATCGGCTTCACCGATCCGGACGACAACGGCGTTGCCGGTCTCGAACTCGGCCTCGACAGGCGTTTGCGGAATTCCGGCAAGGGCGTTGCGCTCTCGCTCGACATGCGCGTGCAATATGCGCTTGCCCATGAGCTGAGGGAAGCACGCGAGACCTTCGCGGCGCGCGCCGCCGGCGGGATCGTTATGGATGTGCGCACAGGCGAAATCCTCGCCATGGCGTCCCTGCCCGACGGCGAGGACGCCACGCCGGACGACGGCGCCGATCCCCGCCGCAACCGCATGGCGCAGGATCTCTACGAGCTCGGTTCGGTGTTCAAGATCTTCTCCTTCGCGCTCGCGCTCCAGGACCACACGATCCGCCTCGACGAGAGTTTCCCGATCGGCTCCGGCTTCAAGATCGGCCGCTTCACGATCCACGATGCCGAACATATGCCCGCCACGCTCACGGCGCGCGATATCCTCGCCCAATCCTCCAATGCGGGAACGGCGCAGATCGCGCTGCGCTCGGGGGCGGTGCGCCAGCGCGCCTTCCTCGCCAAGCTGGGTCTGCTTGCTCCCGTCCGATCCGAGTTGCCCGAAGATGCGCGGCCCCATTACCCGCGCCATTGGGGCGATGTGGAAACCGCCACCATCGGTTTCGGCCACGGCATCTCGGTCACGCCGCTTTCCTTCGTCACGGCGGCGGCGGAGGTGGTCAATGGCGGGCGGCGCATCCGGCCGACCTTCCTGAAACATCCCGAGGACGCCCGCGGCGCCCAGCTCATTCCGCCCGAGACCAGCGAAACGATGCGCGAGCTTCTGCGCTATGTGGTGACCGACGGCACCGGCAAAAAGGCCGACGTGGCGGGCTACGACGTGGGCGGCAAGACGGGTTCGGCCGAAAAGGTGGGCAAGCATGGTGAATATGTGGCCCACAAGCTTCTGACCTCCTTTTGCGCTGTTTTCCCCGCCGAAAATCCGCGCTATCTGGTGTTCGTCATGCTGGACGAACCGCATGGCACCAAGGACACGTTCGGACTGGCGCTGGCGGGCTTCACGGCCGCGCCGCTGGCGGGGCGCGTGATCTCGCGCATCGCGCCGATGCTGGAAATGCCGACGCGAGCGCCGGTTCTGGTCAAAGAGAATTCATAATGGAACCACAATCGGGCGCGAGAGTGGACATGGGTAATGTGGGCAACAAAAATATGAAGCCCGAGTTCGAGTTTGCCGGCCTTGCGAGCGACAGCCGCGAGGTGAAGCCCGGCTATCTTTTCGCAGCGCTTCCCGGCAGCCACGCCAATGGCGCGGCCTTCATTTCCGATGCGGTGAAGCGCGGCGCGGTGGCTGTGCTGGCGCGTCCCGAAGCGCGCGGCGAGGCCGAGAAGCTGGGCGTGCGCTTCATCGCGGACGAAAACCCGCGTTTACGGCTTGCCCATTTCGCGGCCGCCTTCTTCGGCGCGCAACCTTCTGTCGTGGCGGCGGTCACCGGCACCAACGGGAAAACCTCCGTCGCCGTTTTCCTGCGCCAGATCTGGGAACGGCTGGGCCGCA
Organism: Rhizomicrobium sp.; assembly: GCA_035516955.1. Taxonomy (GTDB): domain Bacteria; phylum Pseudomonadota; class Alphaproteobacteria; order Micropepsales; family Micropepsaceae; genus Rhizomicrobium. The sequence goes on along the minus strand of DATIZS010000204.1, from coordinate 3,299 downwards.
AAGCCGCCAGCATGGGCACCATCGGCGTGGTGACGCCGGAAGGTGAAATCGCGCTCAAGCATACGACGCCCGATCCCATCGAGGTTCATGCGCTGCTGGCGCGTCTCGCCAAGTCCGGCATCGATCATCTGGCGCTGGAAGCCTCCAGCCACGGGCTCGATCAGAACCGGCTCGACGCGGTGAAGATTTCCGCGGCCGGTTTCACCAACATCACCCGCGACCATCTGGATTATCACGAGAGTTTCGAACGTTATCTCGCCGCCAAGTTGCGCCTGTTCTCAGAAGTCGTGCGCGAGCATGGCATCGCCGTCATCAACACCGATGCGGCGCATGCCTCCGACGTCGTGGAAACGGCGCGCAAGCGCGGGCTGAAGGTGCTGAGCGTCGGCGAAACCGGCGAAACGTTGAAAATCGTTTCACGCGCGCCCCATGGCGACGGCCAGACGCTCGGCATTCGTTACGAAGATAAAATCTATGATGTCGAGCTTCCGCTGGCGGGAAGTTTCCAGGCGTCGAACGCACTTGTTGCGGCGGGGCTCGCCATCGGTCTCGGCGATCCCGCGGATAAGGTTTTCGCCGCGCTCGCGCATCTGAAAGGCGCGCCCGGCCGTCTCGAAAAAGTGGCTTATGCGGCGTCGGGCGCGCCCATTTATGTTGACTACGCACACACGCCCGATGCGCTGGAAACGGTTTTGACGGCGCTGCGCCCGCATGTCCGGGGGACACTTTCTGTCGTGTTCGGCTGCGGCGGCGACCGCGACCGCGGCAAACGTCCGCTCATGGGCGCGGCGGCGCAGCGCCTTGCCGGCCGCGTCATCGTCACCGATGATAATCCGCGTACGGAAGATGCCGGCGAAATCCGCAAAAGCGTCCTTGGCGGTGCGCCAGGCGCGCGCGAAATCGCGGACCGGGCCGAGGCCATTCGCGCCGGCATCTCCGGACTTTCCGGCGGAGACATTCTGGTGATCGCAGGCAAGGGCCATGAAACGGGCCAGATCGTGGGCGGCGAAACGCGGCCCTTTTCGGATCGCGATGAAGCGGTGAAGGCGGCAATTGCGTTTGGAGGGCGCGCGGCATGAGCGCTCTTTGGATATCGGCCGAAGCCGAAGCCGCAACGCTCGGGCGCGCCAGCCGCGGCTTCGAAGCAAGCGGTCTTTCGATCGACACGCGCACGCTGAAGCCGGGCGATCTCTATGTCGCGCTCAAAGGCGACACGCGCGACGGCCATGATTTCGTCAAGGCCGCGTTCAAGGCCAAGGCATCTGCTGCGATGGTGTCGCGCAAACCCGACGGCGCCGGCGGCGAACCGCTGCTCACGGTGGCGAATACGCTGCGCGGACTTGAAGATCTCGCGCGCGCCTCCCGCGCCCGTTCGAACGCGAAGATCGTGGCGGTCACGGGAAGCGTGGGCAAGACCACGACCAAGGAAATCCTGCGCCTGGCGCTCGGCGCGCTCGGCCGCTGTCACGCCTCGGCCGCGTCCTACAACAATCATTGGGGCGTGCCGCTCAGCCTCGCGTCCATGCCGCAGAATGCCGAATTCGGCATTTTCGAAATCGGCATGAACCATTTCGGCGAGATCCGCCCGCTCGTGGGTTTCGTGCGGCCGCATGCGGCGCTCATCACGGCCATCGCGCCCGCCCATCTCGAATTCTTCGGAACCTGCGAAGCGATTGCCGATGCGAAATCCGAGATCTTCGAAGGCATCGCGCCCGGTGGCGCTGCGTTGATCCCCGGCGACAGCGATTATGCCGAACGCCTGAAAGTGCGTGCGAAGCAGGCGGGCACGAGCCGCATACTCACCTTCGGAACGAAGGGCGACGCGAAGATCGTGTCGGCGTCCGAAAGCGACGACGGCACGAAGGTTCAGGCGGAAATCCTCGGCCGGCCCGTTCATTTCCGCATCGGTGCGCCGGGCGCGCATATCGCCGGCAACGCCATCGGCGCGCTGCTGGCGGTGGCCGCCCTCGAAGGCGATGTGCTGAACGCCGCCGCAGCACTTTCGCAATTCGCGGCACTCAAGGGCCGCGGCGCCCGTTTCCGCATCGCGCTCGATGGCGGCGAAGCCGAAGTGATCGACGAAAGCTACAACGCCAATCCCGCATCGATGGCGGCTGCATTGAAATTGCTCGGCGCCGCCAATGCCAGACGCCGCATCGCCGTCCTCGGCGACATGCTGGAGATGGGACCGCAGGGGCCGGCGCATCACGCAAGCCTTGCACGCGATATCGAATCCGCGCGCGCCGATCTCGTTTTCGCGAACGGTCCGCAGATGAAATCGCTGTGGGATGCGCTGCCCGTCTCGCGCCGCGGCGCCTATGGCGAAAAATCGTCCGACATCGCGCCCGCCGTCGTCGCGGCGCTGCGCGCGGGCGATGCGGTGCTCGTCAAAGGTTCGCTCGGCAGCCGCATGGCGGTGGTGATCGAGGCGTTGAAGGCGAGGGCGCAGTAATGTTCCACTACTTCCTCGTTCCGCTCGCCGACCGGTTCGCGCTGCTGAACGTCTTCCGCTACATCACCTTCCGCTCGGGCGGCGCGATCATGACGGCGCTGCTCATCGCGTTCCTGATGGGCCCCTCGACCATCGCGTGGTTGCGCGCGCGGCAGGGCAAGGGACAGCCGATCCGCGCCGAAGGTCCGCAACGCCACATCGTCGAAAAACAGGGCACGCCCACGATGGGCGGCGTGCTCATCCTGATCCCGGCGATCATCGCCACGCTGCTCTGGGCCGATCTCACCAATTCCTATGTGTGGATCGTGCTGATGGTGACGGCCGGCTTCGGCCTGCTCGGTTTCGCCGACGATTATCTGAAGGTGACGAAGCGTTCTTCGGCCGGCGTCAGCGGGCGCGGCAAGCTTCTCGTGCAATTCCTCCTCGCGTTCCTGGCGACCTATCTGATGATGTCGCTGGAAGACCCCTCGCTCGCCGGCGGCCTGGCGTTTCCCTTCATCAAATCGCTGCTCATTCCGCTCGGTTACGGCTTCATCCTGTTCGGCGGGCTCGTGATTGTGGGTGCGTCGAACGCCGTGAACCTCACCGACGGCCTCGACGGTCTCGCCATCATGCCGGTGATGATCGCCGCGCTCGCCTTCGCGCTGATCGCCTATCTCGTCGGCAATGTGAAGTTCGCGGATTATCTGCAGCTTCATTATGTGATCGGCACGGGCGAACTCGCGGTGTTCCTCGCAGCGCTGGTTGGCGCCGGCCTCGGTTTCCTCTGGTACAACGCGCCGCCCGCCATGGTCTTCATGGGCGACACGGGTTCGCTCGCGTTGGGCGGCGCGCTGGGCACGGTCGC
>DATIZS010000203.1:0-26355 GCA_035516955.1 Rhizomicrobium sp. | reverse complement strand
ATTGGAAATGCGGCATTTGAACCAGGCGTAAATCACCGACGGCGCCATGCCGCCGAGTTTCATGGTGCGGCAGCGCCAGTCGCCCGCGAGCGCATCGCCGGACATGGCGGCGGGTGCTGCGTCCAGCGCTTCGTGGATCGCGGCCATATCGGAGCCGCTCGCCGCTTCCGACAATCCCTTGGCGCGCGATTCGTCGAGCTGCATGAGCCGCTCTTGATCGAAAGGCGTGGCGTGATCCTGCCAGCTGGCCTCGGCCGCGGTTGCGAACGCGCAAGCCGCGATCGCGATCGCGAATTTATTGATCGGCTTGCGCATGGAGTTTTTCCTCGGATTCGCCGTTTTCCGGCGCGATCCAGCCCTTGAGATCGGCGGTCGGCGGCATGCCCACCACATTGAATCCCGCATCGACGAAATGGATCTCGCCGGTGACGCCCGCCGACATGTCGCTGAGCAGGTAAAGCGCGGCATTGCCGATGTGATCGAGCGCAAGCGTTTTCTTGAGCGGATTGTGCGCCCTGTTCCATTTGAACACCATGCGCGCATCGCCGACGGCGGAGCCCGCGAGCGTGCGCATCGGCCCCGCCGAAATCGCGTTCACGCGGATGCCGTCATGGCCGAGATCGGCGGCGAGATAGCGCACGCTCGATTCGAGCGCGGCTTTGGCCACGCCCATCACATTGTAATTCGGCATGACGCGGCTGGCGCCGAGATAAGTGAGCGTGATCATCGCGCCGCCGCGTCCGCCCAGCGAAGGCGGCGTCATCATCTGCGCCGCGCGCTGCGCCACCGCCGTGAAGGAATAACAGGAGATCTCCATCGTGCGGCTGAAATTGGCGCGCGTGGTATCGACATAGCGGCCCTTGAGTTCGTTCTTGTCGGAATGGGCGATGGCGTGAACCAGAAAATCCATGCCGCCCCATTTCTTCTTCAGCGCGGAGAAAGCGGCATCGAGTTCGTCGTCCTTCTCCACGTCGCCGGGCAGCAAAATCGTCGAGCCGATGCTGGCCGCGAGCGGCTTCAGGCGCTTGGCCTGCGCCTCGCCCTGATAGGTGAAGGCGACTTCCGCGCCATGGGCGGTGAGCATGCGCGCGATCCCCCAGGCGATGGAATGGTCGTTCGCCACGCCCATCACCAGCCCGCGTCGGCCTTGCATCAATCCGCCATCAGACATCTCTGCCATCCCAAACGAATTGCACCCGCATTCAAACGCGGCGGAACACCAGAGTCGCGTTGGTGCCGCCGAAACCGAAACTGTTGGAGAGCGCGGTGTCGATCCGTGCATTATCGATGCGCGCGCGCACGATATTGGCATCCGCCACCGCCGGATCGATCTCCTCGATATTCGCGCTCTCGCAGATGAATCCGTTCTGCATCATGAGGATGGTGTAGATCGCTTCGTGCACGCCGGCAGCACCCTGGCTGTGGCCCGTCAGCGATTTGGTCGCGCTGACCGGCGGCATATTCTCACCGAAGACCTCGCGGATCGCATTGATCTCGGGAATATCGCCGACAGGCGTCGAAGTGGCGTGCGGGTTGATGTAGTCGATCTTGTCTTCCACGCGGTGCAGCGCCATCTGCATGCAGCGCACCGCGCCTTCGCCGGACGGCGCGACCATATCGGCGCCGTCGGCGGTCGCGCCATAGCCCACGAGTTCGGCGTAGATCTTCGCGCCGCGCGCGCGCGCATGGCCGAATTCTTCCAGCACCAGAATGCCGCCGCCGCCGGAGATGACGAAGCCGTCGCGGTTCTTGTCGTAAGCGCGCGAGGCCTTTTCCGGCGTGTCGTTATATTTGGACGACATCGCGCCCATCGCGTCGAAGAGCACGGACAATGTCCAGTCGAGCTCTTCCGCGCCGCCCGCGAACATCACGTCCTGCTTGCCCCACTGGATCATCTCCGCCGCATTGCCGATGCAATTGGCGGACGTCGAGCAGGCCGAGCTGATCGAATAATTGACGCCCTTGGTCTTGTACCAGGTCGACAAGTTCGCCGAGCAGGTGGACGACATCGCCTTGGGAACCGCGAAAGGTCCGACCCGCTTGGGGCCCTTGCCCGGTTCGCGCGTGATATCGGCCGCGGCGACGATGGCTTTGGTCGAAGGACCGCCCGAGCCCACGATCAATCCCGCGCGCGGATTGGAAACGTCTTTCGGTTCGAGGCCCGAGTCGCGGATCGCCTGCTCCATCGCGACCCAGGCATAGCCCGCGCCGTCGCCCTGAAAGCGGCGTGCTCTGCGATCCACGATCGCATCGAGGTCGATCTTGAGACTTCCATGAACCTGCGAACGGAATCCGAGGCGCGCATAATCCTCGGCCTTGACAATGCCCGAGCGCGCCTCGCGCAGAGACGCGACAACTTCCTGCGCGTTGTTGCCGATGGAAGAGACGATGCCCATCCCGGTGACGACGACGCGTCTCATGGGCGCTCCTTAAATCAAGCGAATGCGGTCAGGCCGGAACGGGTGCGGCGCCGGCGCCCGCAAGGGCCGCGGCCGCATCGGTGAAGAGCCCGACCTTGAGATCCTTCGCCTCGTAGATCGTCTTGCCGTCCACCTTCATGATGCCGTCCGCGATGCCGAGCACGAGCCTGCGCGTGATCACGCGCTTGAATTCGACGTAATAGCTGACGAGCTTGGCGCTGGGCAGAACCATGCCGGTGAATTTCACTTCGCCCACGCCGAGCGCGCGGCCCTTGCCGAGACCGCCCATCCAGCCGAGGAAGAAGCCGACCATCTGCCACATGGCATCGAGGCCGAGGCAGCCGGGCATCACCGGATCGTTCTGGAAATGGCACTTGAAGAACCAGAGGTCCGGATCGACGTCGAGCTCGGCCTCGACCGAGCCTTTGCCATGGACGCCGCCCGCCTCGAGGATGCGCGTGATGCGGTCGAACATCAGCATCGGCGGCAGGGGCAGCTTGGCATTTCCTTCGCCGAACAGCTCGCCCCGGGCGCATGCCAGAAGGCCCTGAAGATCGAAACTCGATTTGCGTCCCAGCATAGACAGCTTCCCGAAGGTCTTGACATTAACGGGCAAGAGGCCAATCTGCTACCGTTTAGAAGTATTCTAAGCAGCGCAGGCCCGCCTCGGCAACGGTTATGGAGCCCGAGGGGGCGGGCACGCAAGGGCTTGGGCGGTCTCGCCGCATTCAAAAGGTCACGATGCGTAAATCAGTGCGTAACAACAGCGAAAAATCCGGCGAAAAGCTGCGCGCGGCGGGCCTCAGGCCCACGCGTCAGCGCGTGGCGCTGGCGAATTTGCTCTTCGCCCGGGGCAACCGCCACCTGACGGCCGAATCGCTTCGCGCCGAGGCTGCGGAGGCGGGAATCGAGGTGTCGCTGGCCACCGTCTACAACACGCTGCATCAGTTCACCGGGGCGGGGCTTCTGCGCCAGGTGGCGGTGGATGCCAGCCGCTTCTATTTCGACACCAATACCGGCGCGCATCAGCATTTCTACGACGAGGACGGCGCCACGCTGATCGACATTCCCGGCGATTCCATCGCGGTTGCCGGCGTTCCCAACCCGCCCAACGGCATGGAAGTGGAACGGGTGGATGTGGTCGTGCGCATCCGGCGCGCCTGAACCATCCTCCGTCTGATTTAGAACAATTCTAAACTGTTGACAGGGCACTTTCGCGGGTGCACATTCGCGCCCGTCACTTCCGCTTTCGAGGATCACACCATGCCCACGCTCAAAGGATCGAAGACCGCGCAGAACCTCAAGGACGCGTTCGCCGGCGAAAGCCAGGCCAACCGCCGCTACCTCTATTTCGCGCAGAAAGCCGACGTCGAAGGTTATAACGACGTCTCCACCGTGTTCCGCTCCACCGCCGAGGGCGAGACGGGCCATGCCCATGGCCATCTCGAATTCCTCGAGGCTGTCGGCGATCCGGCGACCGGCGAGCCCATCGGCGGCACCGCGCTCAACCTGAAATCGGCCATCGCGGGCGAGACCCACGAATACACCGACATGTATCCGGGAATGGCGAAGACTGCGCGCGGCGAAGGCTTCGACGAAATCGCCGACTGGTTCGAGACGCTCGCCAAGGCCGAGAAAAGCCATGCCGGGCGCTTCCAGAAGGCGCTGAATACGCTGGGGCAATAAGGAAAAGGGCGAATAGCGAAGTAGCGAGTAGCGAACAGGGATTCGCCATTCGCCATTCGCCATTCGCTGTTCGCCATGTCCAGAGAAGGCAGCCTCGACGCACCGACACGACACGCGCTCGACTGGCGCTCGGAGAATTTCTACGACGCGGAAAAACTCGACGCCGAGATGCGCCGCGTCTTCGACATCTGCCATGGCTGCCGGCGCTGTTTCAATCTCTGCGATTCCTTTCCGCGGCTGTTCGATCTCGTCGATTCCAGCAAGAACGAAGATGTGGAAAGCGTGAAGTCTGAGGATTTTTCGAGCATCGTGGAGGCCTGCACGCTCTGCGACATGTGCTTCATGACCAAATGTCCTTACGTGCCGCCGCATGAATTCGATCTCGATTTTCCCCATCTGATGCTGCGCCATCGCGCAGCGGAAGCGCGCGCCGGCAAGCGCGATTTCACCGCGCGGCAATTGGCCGAGATGGATCGCAACGGGCGCATGGCCGTGCCGCTGAGCGGGCTGGTGAATTGGGGCGCGGATCGCGGCAACAAGCTCACGCGGCCTGTGATGGAGAAGGTTGCCGGGATCGATGCGGATGCGACGCTTCCCAAATTCGCATCGCAAACATTTCTGCGCGCGGACAAGAACGCGCCGATTTCTCCGAACAATGCCGCACCCGCTTTCGGCAAGCGCAAAGCCGCGCTCTTCGCCACCTGTTTCGTCAATTACAACAAGCCGGACACCGGCATGGCCGCGCGCGCCGTGCTAAGCCATCTGGGCGTGGAGACGCGTGCCGCCTATCCCGGCTGCTGCGGCATGCCGTTTCTGGAACAGGCCGAGCTTGAGCGCGTTGCCGAACAGGCGGCGAAGGTTTCGAAGGAACTCGTGACGCTGATCGACCAAGGCTACGACATCGTGACGCTGACGGCCTCCTGCGGGCTGATGCTGAAATTCGAATGGGCGCTGATCGCGCCGGACAATGAAGACGTGAAGCGGCTGGCAAAATCCGTGTTCGATATCGACGAATATGTCGTGGACATCGCGAAGAAAGAAGGACTTCCTCCCGGCATGAAAGCGCTGCCCGAAGGCGTGAGCGTGCATCTTCCCTGTCATGCGCGCGCGCAGAACATGGGACCGAAAGCGGCGGAGATGTTGCGTCTCATTCCCGATACGCAAATCGACGTGATCGAACGCTGCTCCGGTCATGGCGGCACCTTCGGCGTGATGAAGAAGACGCATGCGCTCGCCGAAAAAGTGGGGCGGCCGGTGTTCCGCGCAATGGCGGGACAGGCGCGCGGACATATCGCGTCGGATTGCCCGCTCGCCGCCCAGCACATCTTCGCCAATGTGGAGGAGATGACGAAGCAGGACGGAACCGGATTGAAAGCGCGCGCGCCCGAACACCCGATCGAGATCTTCGCGCGCGCCTATGGACTGGAGAGCTGAACATGGCCCAAGCGCAACGCAAGATCACCCCCGCCGATCTCATCGCTTACGAAAAATACGCGGCCGAGCGCGCGGCCTTCCGCAAGAACCTCATCCCCATCAAAAAGAACCGGCGTGTGGGAGTCGGCCCCTTCGCCACTTTCTATTTCGAGAATTACGACACGATGTGGCTTCAGGTTCAGGAGATGCTGCACATCGAAAAAGGCGGCGAGGAGCAGATCGCGGGCGAACTCGAAGCTTACAATCCGCTGATCCCGCAGGGCAGCGAATTGATCGCGACGCTGATGCTCGAGATCGAGGATCCGAACCGCCGCATGCGCGAGCTGATGCGGCTCGCGGGCATCGAGGAGTCGACTTATATCGAGCTCGCGGGCGAGCGCGTCGCGGGCACGCCCACCGAATATGACGAACGTACGACACCCGAAGGCAAGACATCGTCGGTGCATTGGGTGCGCTTTACCTTTACACACCAACAGATCGCAAAATTCAGGAATCCCGCGATTCCGGCGGTGTTGGGCGTCGCCCATCCGGCTTACGGTCACATGGCTGTCATAAGCGGCGATGTGCGCGCCGAATTGTCGAAAGATTTTGCTTGAGCCCCGCGCCGTTCTACGCGCTATCCTCTCCTGAGAGGGGCAAGCAATGCGCGTTCTTATCGCCGGAGCCGGAATTGGCGGATTGACGCTGGCGGCGCTGTTGCGCCAGCGCGGGATCGTGCCTGAGATCATCGACAAGGCGCCCAATTTCGATCATGCGGGTTATGTGCTGGGTCTTTATCCGCTGGGAAACCGCGTGCTCTACGGATTGAGCGCGTTCCGCGCCTTCGCGACCGCAAGCGAATCCATGGACAATTATGTGGTGGGCGCAGGCTCGGGCCGCGAGATCAAGCGCTTCGATTTCCGCCCCATGATCGAGAAATACGGGCAGTTCCGGATTCTGGCGCGCGGCGATCTTTTGCGCATCCTGCATCGCGCGGCCGGCAACCCGGAAATCCGCATGGGCACGAGCGTCGATGCCATAGAAGACAAGGCCGAGCGCGTGAACGTGCGCCTCGGCGACGGCAGCGAAGGCGAATACGATCTGCTCGTGGGCGCGGACGGAATCCATTCGCGCGTGCGCGATCATGTTTCGCCGAAGACCGAAACATTCGACACCAAATGGGCGTGCTGGGCATGGTGGGGCGAAACACGCGATTTTCCCGGCGACACCGTGTTCGAGCAATGGGGCGCGGGCCGCTTCATCGGCTATTACCCGACACCTTCGCGCATCGGCATGATCGCGGGGGCGCCGGCGCGGCTGCTCGGCGGCGGCAAGGCGGAGGGACGAAAAAAACGCGCGATGCGCGCATTCGCGCGGCTCAAAGGACGCGCGCGCGAGGCGATCGCGGCATTTCCGGAAGATTCCGAAGAGATGTTCTACTGGAAGCTCGAAGACAAACGCGCGAAAGACTGGATCAGGGGCCGCAGCGTGCTGCTCGGCGATGCGGCCTGCGCGTTCCTGCCGACCGCGGGCATCGGCGCATCCATGGCGATGGAATCGGCGAGCGTCTTGGCCGACGAGCTTTCGCGCGCGGGCGCCCGCGACATCCCCGGCGCACTGGCGCGCTACGAAAAGCGCAGGCGCGCTCGCGTCGAAGCGGCCCAAACCGACAGTCGCAAGCTTTCGAAGCTGATGTTCATGCGCAATCCCTTCGCGGTGTGGGCGCGCAATCAGGCGGTCAGTTATATGAGCCTGGAGAATTTGGCGAAGGACATCGTGAAGATGATGGACGAGCCGATTTGAAACTCACTGTCATGGCCCGCGACTGCGGGCCATGACAATTTATTTTGAGAGATTCATCCCCGTCGCTTTTTCCAGCGCCGCAATCGCCTGATGTCCGCTTTCGACCTTGATCGTGTGCATGCCGAGCGCGCGCGCAGGCTTCAGGTTCACGCCGAGATCGTCGAGATAGATGCAGGCTTCCGGCTGAACGCCCAATACCTCGCACATCATCGCATAGATGCGCGGATCGGGCTTGCGCAAACTCACTTTGGAGGATTCGATCAGATGATCGAACAGCGCCATGATCTCGCGCGCATATAATGCGCGCCCGTCGGCGGAACCCGTTTGGTTGGACGGCACATTGTTGGTGATGCAGCCGGTTTTGTATTTCGTCTTGATGCGCTTCAACGCCGTGAGCATCTCGGGCCGGAAATCGCCCGCCAGCAGCGCGATGATATCCTTGCCCGGAACATGATGGCCATGCGCGCGGGCTTCCTCGGCGAACAATCTGTCGAAGGTGTCGAGATCGATCTCCGCACGCTCGAATTTCGCCCAGGCGTTCTCCAGATAATTGGCGCCGTTGATGCGCTTGATGAGATCCGCCGGAAGCCCCCGCTCGCGCTCGTAGCGTGCAAAAGCCTCGAAGGGCGAGGTCGTGAACACCCCGCCGAAATCGAAAATCACCGCCTGGTACATGGAAACTCCAATATCTGTCTTGCACAGATCAAGCAGGCACGTCCTAATTGGTCAAGAGGAGATCGCCATGAGCGAGCGCAGCATCCATCTGCCGCCGGAATCGCAAGGAGGCGCGCAGCCACGCGGACGGCTGAACGGCCGCCGTGTGCTGGTCGTGGGCGGCGGCCAGATGGATATCGGCGAAGCCGATACTCCCATCGGCAATGGCCGTGCAATTTCGGTTTTGTTCGCGCGCGAAGGCGCGGGCGTGGCGGTGGCGGATCGCGACGAGGAAAGTGCCGCCGCGACGGTTTCGCTGATCAGCAGGGAAAACGGCAACGCATTCGCGATCCGCGCCGACGTGACGAAAGAAGACGAGATCATCCGCATGGTGGACCACGCGGTGCAGGGATTGGGCGATCTCGACGGGCTTGTACTGAATGTCGGCATCGGCGCGGGCGGTGCCTGGCTCGAAGGCACGACCGCCGAAAGCTGGGATCGCGTGTTCGCGGTGAACATCCGAAGCCACATGCTTACGGTGAAGCACGCGCTGCCGCGCATGGCCGAAGGATCGTCCATCGTCTTCATTTCCTCGATTGCGGGAATGACGGCGGGAAGCCGCTTGCCTGCTTACGACGCGTCGAAGGCGGGGCTCGCCGGCTTGTGCCGCCACGTCGCGTTCGAAGGCGCGCGCCGCGCCATTCGCGCCAATATCGTGGCGCCGGGATTGATGGATACATCCATCGGAAGATTGGCGACGCGCGGGCGGCCCAACCGCGCGACAACGAATGTCCCGCTCAACCGGCAAGGCACGGGATGGGAAACGGCCTATGCGGCGCTGTTCCTGATGTCGGAAGAGAGTGCGTACATCACGGGCCAAACGATTGCGGTGGATGGCGGATTGACGGGCCGCTAACTCAATTGTCACGGCCCGCAAAAGCGGGCCATGACAGAGAGTTTGAATTCAATACGGCCGATCGCCCACAATCGTCACGCGCTCCATGCGGCGCAGCGCCGGCCAATAATCCGACACCGCATAATGCTGCGAGGCGCGATTGTCCCAGAAGGCAATCGAATGGTCGCGCCAGCGGAAGCGGCATTGATATTCGGGGATCGCGGCCTGCGCATAAAGATGCTTCAGCAGCGCATCGGATTCCTCGCGCTCCATTCCCACGATATATTGCGTAAACGCGCGATTGACATAAAGCCCTTTGCGGCCCGTTTCGGGATGGGTGCGCACGATGGGATGTTCGGCCGGCGGATAGGCGCGATTATATTCCTCGATCTCGGCTTCGCTTTTGCCCTTCTTGCGCAGTTGCAGGCGGAAATGCGCGAAATCGTGGATCGCGGTGCGGCCGTCGATCTTCTTTTTCGTCTCGTCGTCGAGACCTTCATAAGCGGCATACATATCCGCGAACAGCGTATCGCCGCCGACGGGCGGAACTTCCAGCGCATGCAGGATCGAGCCGAGCGAAGGTTCAAACCGCCATGTCACATCGCTGTGCCAGGTGTTCTCGCGGCCGGGATTTTTCTCGTCATGCGTGATCGCGAGCACTTCGCGATAGCCCGGCTTGTGCGGGGCGAAGGGATGCACCTCGAGTTCGCCGAACGCCCGCGCGAACGCCAGATGCTGCTCCGTCGTGATGTCCTGATCGCGGAAAAAGATCACCTTGCGGTCGAGCAGGGCTGCACGCAATCCCGCCAGCGTTTCGTCCGAAAGGGTTTCGCGCAAATCGATGCCGTCGATCTCCGCGCCGATCGTGGGCGTCAGCGGCATCATGCGGAAGGGCAGCGCCTCCGCCTTCAACACCTGTTCCGTCATCCGGCTCTCCCATTATCTTTGCGCGAAAGCCTAGTCCCCAATTGCCAGCCACGCAAAACTCAGCCCAAATGGGCGGACGAAAGGGAGTTTTAGGGATGGCGGACGGCGCAAGAGCCCGCGATTTCGGCAATGGCTGTTTTGCCTGGCTGCAACCGGGCGGCGGCTGGGGGCTCGCCAATACGGGCCTCGTGACCGATGGCGGCGAAGCGCTTCTGATCGACACGCTGTTCGATTATCCCGAAACGCGCGCGATGCTCGACGGCTTTGCGCGCGCAACGCCCGCGAAAATCCGCACGGTCGTGAACACGCATCACAATGGCGATCATTGCTATGGCAATGCGCTGGTGGAAGGTGCCGAGATCATCGCCACCGAGCGCGCCGCTGAATCCATGACGCATGAGAGCCCGGCGTTGCTGGCAGGATTGATGAAAGCGGCGCCCGGCATGGGACTGACCGGCGAATATTTCCTGCATTGCTTTTCGCGTTTCCATTTCGACGGCGTGACGCAGAAATTGCCGGACAAGATCTTCTCCGGACATTGCACGAAATATGTAGGCGGAAAGCGCATCGACCTGATCGAGGTTGGCCCGGCGCACACCGGCGGCGATGCGCTGGCCTTTGTGCCTTCCGACAAAACCATCTTCGCCGGCGATATTCTTTTCATCGAGGGCCATCCGGTCATCTGGGCGGGGCCGGTCGGCAACTGGATCGCGGCGTGCGAAACGATCCTCGGCCTCGATGTCGAGACCATCGTGCCCGGCCATGGGCCGGTGACGGACAAGAACGGCGCCTCCAAGCTCGCGCAATACCTCAATTACATCCGCGACGAAGCCTTCGCTCGTTATGAATCCGGCATGAATGCGCTGGAAGCCGCGCGCTCGATTGCGCTCGACGATTACGCAAGCTGGGGCGATGCCGAGCGCATCGCGGTTAACACGGCCGCCCTCTATCGCGAATTCGGCGCCAAGGACGCGCCTTCCGATGCGGCGACGCTTTTCGGCTGGATGGCGCAGCTCTGGAAAGACAGAGGCGGCAAGCTTGCGCCGGCGCGGAAATTGTAGGACTGAGAGGGCATGAACTCGGCAATCGTCGAAACCGTCGAGACAGCCAGCGGCAAGCTCGCCGGCCTGCGCAAGGACGGCATCACGCGCTTCAAGGGCGTGCCGTTCGCCAGGCCGCCGGTGGGCCGCCTGCGCTGGCGCATGCCCGAACCTGCCGAACCCTGGGCCGGCGTGCGCGACGCCACCAAATTCGGCCATGTCTGCCCGCAGGCGCCCACCCAGCTCGAAATGCTGATGGGCCAGACGATGGGCGAGCAATCGGAAGATTGCCTGTACCTGAACATCTGGACGCCCGGATGCGACAATGCCAAACGCCCCGTGATGGTGTGGATCCACGGCGGCGCCTTCGTGATCGGCGCGGGCAGCCAGGGCGTCTATAACGGCAAGACGATTGCCGCGCGCGATATCGTGATCGTCACGGTCAATTACCGGCTCGGCGCATTCGGCTTTCTCGACCTTTCCGGCGCGAGCGGCGGACACGCGCCCGGCACCGGCGCGGAAGGATTGGCCGATCAGATTCTGGCGCTGCACTGGGTGAAGGAAAACATCTCCCAATTCGGCGGCGATCCCGAGAACGTGACCATCTTCGGCGAATCCGCGGGCGGCATGAGCGTGGGCGCGCTGCTCGCCAGCCCGGCTGCGCGGGGGCTTTATCACAAGGCCATTCCGCAATCGGGCGCGGCGCTTATCGGTTACGATCGCGAACGTTCGGCGCGCGTGGGCCGCGCCATGCTCGATCTGCTCGATATCCCGCCCGAGCATGCCGAACGCGCAGTGGAAGTGCCTTATGGCGCCATCATCCGCGCGCAGATCGCGGTGCTCGCCGATTCTCGCGACGGTCATGACGAGCGCAAGCTCGGGCGCCTGCCCTTCCAGCCCGCGATCGACGGCGGCATGCTCGCGCAAAAACCGATCGATGCGATCCGCGAAGGATCGGCGCGCGGCATTCCCGTCATGGCGGGAACGACGCTGGAGGAATGGAAACTCTTCACCGCCGCCAATCCGCGCCTGCGCCTGATGACGGTGAAGAATTTCAACGAGCGCATCCAGCATATGGCGGGCGAGACGGCGCCCGAAATGATCGCGGCCTATGCGGAAGGCTCGCCCTTCGAGCGCTTCAACGCGGTGATGACCGACAAGGTCTTCACCATGCCCGCGATCAAATTGCTCGAGGCGCAGGGCAAGCATGCGCCCGTGTTCGGCTATCGCTTCGACTGGCGTTCGCCGATCCTGGGCGGGCTGATGGGCTCGTGCCATGCGCTCGAACTGGGCTTCGTGTTCGGCACCTATCGCGAAAGGCTTGCCGGCGCGTTCTTCGGAACGGGCCCGGCGGCCGATGCGCTGTCGAACGCGATGATCGATGCGTGGGTGAATTTCGCCAAGCACGGCAATCCCGGCAGTGGCTGGCCGGTTTACGAAGCGCCTTCGCGCGCAACCATGATCTTCGGCGATGGCGCGCCGCATATCGCCGATGCGCCCAACGACGCGCGCCGCGCGGCATGGGACAAGCTCCCGGAGCGGAGGCTCGGTCCCTAGATATGGCGCCCAAGCCGAAGCCTTCGCGCGATGCCGTGCTCACGCTGTCGTGCCCGGACAAGACGGGCATCGTGCATGCGGTGGCGGCTTTCCTGCACGCGCAGGGCTGCAACATCCTCGACAGCGCGCAATATGGCGATCCCGATACGAAGCGCTTCTTCATGCGCGTGCATTTCGAGAGCATGCGTCCGCGCATGACGCTGGAGCAGCTTCGCGCGCGTTTCGGCTCTGTCGCCGCGAAATTCACGATGGTCTGGCAGATGCACGATATGGAAGAGCGGCCCGGCGTCATCATCCTGGTGTCGAAATTCGATCATTGCCTGCACGATCTGCTCTACCGCCATCGCAACGGCGAATTGAAATGCCGCATCACATCCGTGGTTTCCAACCACATGGATGCATATCAATTGGCGGCGTCTTACGGGATCGCGTTCCATTACCTGCCGGTCACGAAGGAGAAAGCGAAACAGGAGAAAAAACTTCTCGAAATCATCCGCGAGGAAGGCGCCGAGCTTGTCGTGCTCGCGCGCTACATGCAGATATTGAGCCGCAAGGCGTGCAAGGCGCTTTCCGGGCGCATCGTCAATATCCATCATTCCTTCCTGCCGAGCTTCAAGGGCGCCAAGCCCTATCATCAGGCGCATGCGCGCGGCGTGAAGCTGATCGGCGCGACGGCGCATTTCGTGACCGACGATCTCGACGAAGGCCCGATCATCGAGCAGGACACCGAACGCGTGGACCACAAATTCACGGCGGAAGAGATGGTGGCGGCGGGCCGCGATGTGGAGCGGATGGTGCTGGCGCGCGCGGTGAAATTCTATATCGAGCGGCGCGTGCTGATGAACAATGGGAAGACGGTGGTGTTTCGTTGAACACTTTTGTCACGGCCCGCCTAGTGCGGGCCGCCCAGTTGGGTTCTGCACCATTTTAGAAGCGAGAACTGGGTGGCCCGCGTTCGCGGGCCATGACCGTGAGATTTAATTCTCCAACATCACCTTGCATTGATGCGTGGGATGGCGCAACGCCTCGAAGGCGGACGGCAATTCATCCAGCGTCACCACATCGGTGATCATCGGCATGGCTTCGATGCGGTCGCTCGCGATCATCGAGATCACGTAGTCGAAATCGGCCGGCCGGTAGCCGAGCACGAATTGCAGCTCCAATTCCTTCATGATGCCCATCAGCGGCATGATCATATCGGGCTGCTGGCACACGCCCGCGATGACGACGCGCGCATGGCGCGGCGCATCCATCATCGCCGAATTGATGAGGCCCGGCGCGCCGACGCATTCGAAGATGATGTCCGGCCCGGCGCCGGCGATCTTCTCCACCTGCGGCGTGAGTGGCTGGTTGGGGTCGATCGAATCGGTCGCGCCGAATTTCGCCGCCATCTTGACGCGCGCTTCGGCCCGCTCGCTCACGATCACATGCCGCGCGCCGAGGAATTTCGCCCACAGCATCACGGCCAATCCCACCGGCCCCGCACCGATCACGAGCACCGTGCTCCCACGCGGCATGCGCGCTTTGTCGACGGCGTGCAGACCGACCGCCAATGGTTCCACCATCGCGCCTTCGCGGAAGGACACAGATTCCGGCAAACGGAACCCGCCGCTTGCGCCGATCTTCACATATTCGGCATAGGCGCCGGGGCTTTGGCCGAGGCCGATGGAAATGCCCTTGCCACACACCGCAGCGCCGCCGGCGAAATTCAGGCACGGCGAATGCTCGCCGCAGCAGATATAGGGAAAGCCCGCCGCGCGGTCGCCCGCCTTCCAGAGATGGGTGATGTTCTTTCCCACCTCCACAACTTCGCCCGCGAATTCGTGGCCCATGATCGAGCCGAGCGCGAGCGGCATCATGCTCGTGGCTTCGGTCATGTGCAGGTCCGAGCCGCAGATGCCGCAATTCTTCACCCGCATGATCAGTTCGTTGGGGCCGGGCCTGGGATCGGTCACGGTCTCCACCAGCAAGGGCTTCGACATTTCCTTGAAAACGGCAGCGCGCATGGGAGCCTCGAAATTTCGCTGGACAGGATCAAAGAGAGGTAATGCAATCGGCGCAAGGAGAATTTCGGGAGACGCTCATGAACCCTTACGCTACGGCACGCGAAATGCTGGCCGATCTTGCCGCCAAGCGGGTTTCCGCGCGCGAATTGCTGGATGCGCATGTGACACGCAACGAGAAGGTCGGCGGGCCGCTGAACGCCGTGATCGCGATGGATCTGGAACGCGCGAGCAGGGATGCCGCGAAGATCGACGATGCGCGCGCCAAAGGTGCCGCGCTCGGCGCGCTCGCGGGATTGCCGATGACGATCAAGGATGTGTTCGACGTGGAAGGGCTGCCCGCGGTGGTCGGCAATCCTGCGTTCGAAGGCCGCCCGAAAAATGTGCCCGACGCCGAAGTGGTTTCGCCCGCGCGCGCTGCCGGTGCGGTGATCTGGGGCAAGACCAACACCCCGCTGATGGCGGGCGACATGCAGACCTACAACTCCGTCTACGGCACGACGAACAATCCCTATGATGTGACGCGCACGCCGGGCGGATCGTCGGGCGGCGCAGCCGTGGCATTGGCGGCAGGCACCACGCCATTGGAAATCGGTTCGGATATCGGCGGATCGCTGCGGCACCCTGCAAATTTCTGCGGCGTGTGTTCGCTGAAACCGACTTGGGGCGTTCTGCCTCTGCGCGGCCATGTTCCGCCGCCGCCGGAATATTTTTCGGAGGAAGATCTGGGCGTCGTAGGGCCGATGGCGCGCAACACCGAAGACCTCAAGCTTTTGTGGAATGTGGTGCACAAAAGCAAGGCGCAGCCGCGCAAGGACATCAAAGGCGCGCGCGTAGCATTATGGGACGAGGAACCCGGCGTTCCCATTTCGCGCGAAGTGAAAGCGCGCATCGCGGCGGCGGCGAAGGCGCTCTCCGATGCGGGCGCCATCGTGGAACGCGCCAAGCCGAAATTCGAGATCATGCAATTGATGCCGCATTACATCACGATGCTGGCGGCGATCATCGCCTGCGGATTTCCCGAGCATGTGTATGACATGTTCGCCGCGATGAAACAGTCCGACCTGAAGTCGATTGCCGAAGGCGCGGACGTGTTCGGCATCGAATCCTATCGCGCGCGTTCGACCGCGAGCTTCAAGGAAGTGGTGGCTGCGCGTGCATACCGCCAGCATTTCAAGGATCGGCTTGCGGAATTTTTCGGAGAATGGGACGCGATCATTTCTCCGCTCGGGCCGGTGCCTGCCTTCCCGCATCAGCAGGAAGCGGTGATGACGGAGCGCATCATCCGCGTGGACAATGAAGACTGGCGCTATCTGCATCTGCTCGACTGGATCACGGTCGCGACCGCGCTGCACGCGCCGGCCATTTCCGTGCAGGCCGGGCGCACCGAAGCGGGATTGCCCGTGGGCGCGCAGATCATCGGGCCGTGGAACGGCGAGGACCGGCTCTTCGATTACGCTGCGGCAATCGAGGAAAGGTTGGGCGGTTTTGCGCCGCCACCGCTTTAATGCAAAGATGGCGCGACGCCATTCAAGGAACTGCCCATGACCCTTAAAATGCGCAACGGCATATTCCTCGCGCCGTTTCATCCCGTCGATGAAGACCCGACGCTCTGCATCCAGCGCGATCTGGAACTGATCGAGCATCTGGACCGGCTCGGCTATGAAGAGGCGTGGGTGGGCGAGCATCATTCCGCCGGTTACGAAATCATCGCGAGTCCGGAGCTCTTCATCGCGGCGGCGGCGGAACGCACCAAGCGCATCATGCTCGGCACGGGCGTCGTTTCGCTGCCCTATCACAACCCGCTGATGTCCGCGAACCGAATCCTGCAGCTCGATCATCAGACGAAAGGCCGCGTGATGTTCGGCGTCGGCCCTGGGTTGCTGCCGTCCGACGCATTTCAATTGGGCATCGCGCCCGCGACGCAGCGCGACCGCATGGTGGAAGGGATCGAAGTGATCCTGAAGCTGTTCGCGGGCGAGCGCGTGACGCAGAAGAGCGACTGGTTCAATCTCGTCGACGCGACGTGCCAGTTGCGCCCCTATACCTGGCCGCATCCGGAGATTTGCGTGGCGTCGAGCGTGACGCCATCAGGCGGCAAGCTTGCGGGCAAGCACGGCTTCGGCATGTTGTGCGTGGCGGCGACGCAGGCCAATGGCTATGACGCGCTCGCGGTGAACTGGAAAGTGGCGAATGACGTCGCCGCCGAAAACGGCCGCACGATGAATCCGGATCGTTTGCGCCTTGTCGGCCCGGTGCACATCGCAGAAACGCGCGAACAGGCGTTCAAGAACATCGAATTCGGCTTCAAGAATTGGCAGGATTATTTCTCCGGCATCTCGGCCGTCGCGGGCCGCGAGGCGATGGAAGCGCAGAGCATCGACGACCTCATCAAGAGCCACACGATCGTGGTGGGAACGCCCGGCGATGCCATCGCGCAGGTGCAGCGGTTGCAGGCCAAGCAGGGCGAATTCGGCTGCTTCCTGCAACTCGCGCACAATTGGGCGGATTTCGAGCCGACGAAAAAATCCTACGAACTCTGGCAGCGCTATGTGACGCCGGTGATCAACAAGGCGAATACGGCGCGCGCCGAAGCCTATGATTGGGCGCGCGACAACAAGGAACGCTTTATGTCGGCGGCCATCGGCGCTGCGATGTCCACTATCCAGAAGCATTATGAGGACGAGGCCAAAAAGGCCGGCGGAACCAAGGCAGCGGAGTAGTCTTTACCCTCCCCTTGAGGGAGGGTCGCAAATTTGTGGAGCGAAGCGGAACAAATTTCGGGGAGGGGTTTAAGCCGCAAGCACGGGAGAATGACCCCTCCCCGAAAAATTCTGCGAATTTTTCGGCCCTCCCTCAAGGGGAGGGCAAATTACAGCTTTATCTTCCCCGCCACGATATCCGCATACACCTGCGCCGTCAGCGGCACGTATTCCGGATTGCTGTTGTGCAAGACGTAGAGCGGATCGGAAATCGTGTCGGGATCGAAGCCGTCTTTCACCAGCTCGACCTTGCGCAGCTTGAACGTGCCGGTGATTTCCATTTCCGGGCGGATGCGCACGAAGATCGGCCGCGCGTAGGCCGGCAAGTTCGGCGCGAGCTGGGCCGCGAGCTTCGAAATATCGAATTCGGACGAGACGACGAGCGCCGCCATGCCCGCGCGGCCGTCCATGCCGGGCACGCTCACGCCATAGACATTGGCTTCCTTGATGCCTGGCAATACCGACAAGGCTTCCGACACCTCATTGGTCGAAACGTTTTCACCCTTCCAGCGGAAGGTATCGCCGATGCGGTCCACGAAATAGAAATAGCCTTGCGCGTCGCGCTTCATCAGGTCGCCGGTGCGGAACCACGCGTCGCCCTTCTTGAAAACATCGCGCAGGATCTTCTTTTCGGTTTCGCTGGCCTTGGTATAGCCCTCGAAATTGCGGCCCGGTTCGTCGTTGATCTCGCCGATGGCCTCGCCCACTTCGTTGTGGCCGCATTCGTAGCAGCAACCGTCCGGCCCGCGCACGGGCACTTCGTTTTCGACATCGAAGCGCACGATGCGCGTCTTGATGATGTTCCGGAAATACCATGGCAGGCGCCCCACCGCGCCGACCTTGCCGTCGTAATTCAGCATCGAGACATTGCCTTCGGTGGCGCCGTAGAACTCGATGATCTTCGGTATCGCGAAACGCTTCTGGAAGGCCGGCCAGATTTCCGGGCGCAATCCATTGCCCGTGATGACGCGGATATTGTGATCGGTTTCGTGAGGGGCCACCGGCGCGTTCAGGAGATAGCGGCACAATTCGCCGATATATTGGAACGCGGTGGGCTTGTAGCGGTAGATGTCGTTCCAGAATTCGGTGACCGAGAATTTGCGCCTGATCACCAGCGAGCCGCCGGTGGTGAACACAGGCCCCAGCGCGCAGATGCCGCCCGTCGAGTGATAAAGCGGCAGCGCATCGTACATGCGGTCGCTTTCCTGCCCGTCGAGCCCGCCCGCGAAGCCATACATCATGTAGAGCATGCGCATATGGCTGAAATTGGCGGCTTTCGGCAGGCCGGTGGTGCCGGAGGTGTAGATGTAAAGCGCGGTGTCGCGGCAGACGAGGCCGTCGCGCGCGGCTTTGTCGATCCCTGCGATGGAGGCTTCGGCGAGCGCGGCATCGAGGTCTTCGGTGCCGGCCACCTTGCCGCCGGTGGACCATGCGACGGGCGGCGATTCCATCAATGGCCGCGCTTCGGCATAGGCGTCGGCGAGTTCGCTTCCCAGCACGACATGGCGCGCCTTCGCGATCGTGATGGAATGGGCGAGCGCAGCCCCGCGCAAATTCGTGTTGATCCAGGCGACGACGGCGCCGACCTTGATGAGGCCGTACCAGGCGATGATGTATTCGGGCCGGTTCTCCATGAAGAGCGCCACCACATCGCCGCGCTTGATCTGCAGCGACAGCGCCCAATGGGCGTAGCGGTTGGCCGCCTCGTCCATCTGGCGATAGGTGACGGTCTCATCGAGATAGAGCATCGCGATATTGTCGGGCCTGGCGCGCGCGATGGGCTCGACGATATCGACGATGGTGATGTTCTTGTCGGGCTTCACATGCCGCATGCGGATGAGCGTGCGGCCGATCCCGCCCAGCCAAGTGGCCTCGCGCTCCAATCCGTCCAATAATCCCATCGCGGCGAATCCCCCCGGGCTTTCATGACTTTAGGTTGAGCGGCGGGCATGTCATATCGGGCGAAATGGCGCAAGACGATGAACTGGATTTGAGGGGCCTGAAATGCCCGCTGCCCGCGCTTTTTGCGCGGCGCGCGCTGGAAAAGGCCGCGCCCGGCGCAACGCTCGCCGTCCTCACGGACGATCCCATGGCCCCCATCGACGTGCCGCATATGTGCCGCGAGGAGGGCTATGAGGTGATCGCCAATGAGCGCGACGGCGCGTTCGCGCGGATGATCCTCAGGAAGCCGGCTTCTGCTCCGGCGGATGCACCTTCGGGCCCAGACGCGTGATGATGTCGTTGGCGTCGATGGCGTGCGGGTCGTCCTTGGCCTCGGCATCGGTGAGCATCACGATCTCCGCATAGGCCTCGTAGCGGGTGATCGGCGTCGCCATCATCTCTTCGTCGGGGAAGGGCCAGCTATGCCAGTACCAGCCGTAATAGCGGTGATGGTAGGGCCAGCCCGGCCAGCCGCCGGTGAAGGTCGAGTAATAGGTGGTGTGGGATTTCGTATCGCGGGTATCGAATTCGAAGTGGCCGAAGCCCGATTTCAGGGTCACTTCGGCCGAGCGATAGAGAAGGAAATCCTCCACCGTTTCGCGATCGGTGGCGGCGTTTCCGGTATAGGTCACGCGATAGCGGTTGGCGCCCAGTTGTTCGTCGGTATAGCCGGCCGACTGGCCGGGCCCCTTCGGCCCATAAACGGGCTGGGATACGCAGGCCGCCAGGCCCAGTAGGGCCAAGGCAGCCATGAACGAGAGTTTCGACATCTTCCGATCCTCCGAATGCGCTCCCAAGCTTAGATAATCACATCCCGGGCGGCCGCGTTCCGGCCCAGATCAAGGACGGGGATATTTCATCCGCTTACCGTTGCATTCGGCTCACCTCCTATTATATTACTGACTAGTCAGTTATTTATAGAGGCATTGATGACCGCCGCCCAGCGCTGGAAACGCCGCAAAGAGGCAAGGCCCCAGGAAATCCTGGACGCGGCGCTGGCCATTTTCGCCGAGAAGGGCTTCGCGGCCACCCGCATGGACGACATCGCGGCCCGCGCCGGCGTGACCAAAGGCACGATCTATCTCTATTTCGAGAGCAAGGAGGCGGTGTTCAACGCGCTGGTGCGCGAATCCATCGGCACGGCGATTTCGGGCGTGACGGAGAATGTGGAGCGTTTCGCGGGATCCACCCGCGATCTCCTGCGCATGGTTCTGACGGCGATCGGCGAATTCGTCCGCACCAGCGACCGCGTCGTGCTGCCCAAGATCCTGATCGCCGAGGCGGGCAATTTTCCGGAACTCGTACGTTTCTATCGCAAGGAAATCATCGACAAGGGGCTTGCCCTCATGAGCGGAGTGATCGCGCGCGGGGTTGCACGTGGCGAATTCCGCTTCGTGACGCCAGCGCATGTGGCGCGCATCTGCATGGCGCCGCTTCTGCTCGCCGCATTCTGGCGCACGACCTTCGCCCAGTTCGATGCCGAACCATACGACTATCAGGGCCTGATCGAGACGCATATCGACCTGCTTTTGCGCGGGCTTGCGCCCGATGAAGGTGTGTCATGAGAAAATTCGCGCTGCTCCTGCTCCTTGCTCTCGCATCCTGCGGGCGCACCGAAAAGGAGCCCTGGCTCGGCTATGGCGAGGGCGAGGACGCCTTCGTTTCGGCGCCGCTGGCCGGATGGGTGGAGAAGATCGCCGTCCATCGCGGCGAGGAAGTCAAACGCGGCGATCTGCTTTTCGCGCTGGACGATACGCAGCAGCGCGCGGCGCGCGATCAGGCCGCGGCCAATCTCAACGGCATCCGGGCGCAATGGTCGCAGAACGAAGCCCAGCTCGCCTATGCCCAAAAGGACCTCACGCGGCAGACGAATCTGGTCGAAGCCCGCGCGGGCACGCAGGACGCGCTCGATCTGGCGCGCTCCAACCGCGATCAATACGAGGCGCGCTCGAGCCAGATCGAGGCGCAACTGAAACAGGCCGAAGCGGCACTCGCCGATGCCGAATATCAGCTTTCGCAACGGCGCGTCGTGTCGCTGGTGAACGGGCGCGTGGAGGACATCTATTTCCGCCAGGGCGAATATGTGCCGCCCTCGACGCCGGTCGTGTCGGTGCTGCCGCCGGAGAACGTCTATGTGCGCTTCTTCGTGCCGGAGAGCCAGCTCGGCACGGTCCATCTGGGCGAGAACGTCGCCATCGATTGCGACGGCTGCGCGAAGAACCTGAGCGCGAAGATCACCTTCATCGCGAGCCAGGAGGAATTCACCCCGCCCGTCATCTTCTCCATCGGCAATCGCGAGAAGCTCGTCTTCAAGCTGGAGGCGCGCAGCCCCGGCGGATTGAAGATCAATCCCGGCCAGCCGGTGGACGTGCGGCCAATAGAGCCATGAGCGGACCTTCGCTCGCCGACGTGAACCAGTACGCGATCGATGTGCGCGGGCTCGTCAAGCGCTTCGGCAAGAAGACGGCGGTGGATGGCGTCGATATCGCCGTGCCGGCGGGCGAGGTGTGGGGATTTCTCGGGCCCAACGGTTCGGGCAAGACCACGACCATCCGCATGTTGTGCGGACTTCTTCGCGCCGATGCGGGCGAAGGAACCTGCCTCGGCATGGATTTCCGCACGCATTCCGAGGAGATCAAGCGGCAGGTCGGCTATATGACCCAGAGATTCAGCTACTGGGACGATCTGACGATCCGCGAGAATCTCGATTTCGTGGCGCATGTTTATGGATTGCGGGACCGCCATGCGCGCGTGGATCAAACACTCGAACAGCTCGGCCTGACGCATCGCCAGCACCAGCTCGCAGGCGCGCTGTCGGGCGGCTGGAAACAGCGCCTGGCGCTTGCCGCCTGCCTGCTGCACGATCCCAAACTGCTGTTGCTGGACGAACCCACCGCCGGCGTCGATCCCAAGGCACGGCGCGATTTCTGGGACGAGATTCACGGGCTGAGCGCCAAGGGCATCACCGTTCTGGTCAGCACACATTACATGGACGAAGCCGAACGCTGCGACCGTATCGTCTATATTCTGAATGGAAAATTGATCGCGCGCGGCACCGTGGCCGAAGTGATCGCGGCCTCCGATCTTGTGACGTTCGTGGTGACGGGCGAAGGCGCGCGCAAGCTGGCGGCGAAATTAAAGGACGTGCCGGGCGTGGAACATGCCGCCTTCTTCGGCGCGGCGCTGCATGTGAGCGGGCTCAACCGCGGGCTGCTGGAACGCGCGCTTCAGCCCTATCTCAACGATCCGAATCTTGAAATCCGCGAGGCGCCGCCGGAGCTGGAAGACGTGTTCATCCATCTGCAGGAACAGGCCCAATGATCCCGCAGATGATTGCGATGATCCGGCACTTCTCCGGCCACCGGGCAGCCGCCATTCTGGTCAAGGAATTCATCCAGATGTGGCGCGATACGCTGACGCTGGCGATGATCGTGGGCATTCCGATCATGCAGGTATTCCTGTTCGGTTATGCCATCAATCTCAATCCGAAGAATCTGCCCACGGCCATTTCGATACAGGATCCCGGAATTTTCGCGCGTTCCGTCGTGGCGGCACTTCACAATTCCGATTATTTCGACATCATCGCCGACACCAATTCGCCGGAAAAGGCGCGCCGGCTTTTGAACGAAGGCACGGTCGCCTTCGTGGTGGAGATTCCGGTCGACTTCACTCGCGACGTGGTGCGCGGCGCCGATCCGCAGATATTGGTGGAGGCCGACGCCACCGATCCTTCCGCCAGTTCCTATGCGCTGGCCGCCATCAACGAACTTGCCACGACCGCGCTCAGGGACGATCTTACCGGACCGCTCGCCGCGCGCGTGCCCAAGCCCGCCGGCTTCGAAGTGGTTGTGCACCGGCTCTACAATCCCGAATCGATCACGCAGTACAACGTCGTGCCCGGCCTCATCGGCGTTATCCTGACCATGACGATGGTGCTCATCACGTCGCTGGCCGTGACGCGCGAGCGCGAGCGCGGCACGTTCGAGAACCTGCTCGCCATGCCGGCCACGCCGCTTGAAGTGATGCTCGGCAAGATCGCGCCCTATGTGGTGGTCGGCTATATCCAGGTGACGCTGATCCTGATCGTGGCGCGATGGATTTTCGATGTGCCGATGCTGGGATCGCTGATCGTGCTTTCGGTGGCGCTGGTCGTCTTCATCGTCGCCAATCTCGCCATCGGCTACACCTTCTCCACCATCGCCGAGAACCAGCTTCAGGCGATGCAGATGACGTTCTTCTTCTTCCTGCCGTCGATTCTCCTCTCGGGCTTCATGTTCCCGTTTCGCGGGATGCCGGGCTGGGCGCAGTGGATCGGCGAAGCGCTGCCGCTCACCCATTTCCTCAGGATCGTGCGGGGGATCATGCTGAAGGATAATGGGTGGACCGAAATCTGGCCCAATCTCTGGCCTCTCATTCTCTTTATGTTCGTGGCCGCGGGGGTGGCGCTGGCACGCTTCCGCCGCACCCTGGACTAGAAATGCGGGGCGGGACTTGCGAAACCGCCCGCCGCACCGCAAATTCACCCGATCTTCGTCAGGCCTTCCGGCCGTTTTCGGAAATCTCGGGGACCGAACGCCATACCATGACAGGCCTGTCCATCCTTCTGCAGTCCGTGCTGGCTATCGTGCTGGTTTCGCTTGCGCTGTTCTCGCTGCAACTGGGCACGCTGGCGTTCCTGCGCTGGCTGCTGCCGTCGCGGCAGCCTCGCGCGCCCGGCCTGCCGGAAGAGGCGCTGCCGCGCGTGCTGGTGCAATTGCCCGTCTGCGACGAGGGCGCGCTTGCCGTTCGCGTGGCGGCGGCCGCGGCCCGGCTCGACTGGCCGCGCGACCGGCTCGAAGTCCAGGTGCTGGATGACGGGCCGCGCGAAAAACACGAAGCGCTCGCCGCATCGATCGCGCGCGTGACGCCCGATGGCGTCAACGTCGCCGTGCTCCACCGCGGCGAACGCGCTGGCTTCAAGGCCGGCAATCTCGCCTTCGGGCTCAAACATTCCGACGCGCCGTTCGTCGCCGTATTCGACGCCGACTTCGTGCCGCCGTCGGATTTCCTCAAGCGCATGGTGCCCGCGCTGATGGAGGATTGCGGACTTGCCTTCGTGCAGGCGCGCTGGGGACATGCCAACCGCTACCGCAACTGGCTGACGCGCGCGCAAGGCTTCCTGCTCGATTCCCATTTCGCGGTGGAACAGGAAGCGCGCTTCCGCGCGGGCCTTCCGATCTCGTTCAACGGAACGGCCGGCGTGTGGTCGCGCGCGGCCATCGATCACGGCGGCGGCTGGACGGGCGACACGCTGACCGAGGACCTCGATCTTTCCATCCGTTGCGCGCTTCGGGGCTGGCGCGGCGCGATGATCTCCGATCTCGAAGTGCCCGGCGAATTGCCGGAAACGGCGGCGGCCTGGCGCGCGCAACAGGCGCGCTGGACGAAGGGCCATGCGCAGGTGGCGCGCAAAATCATTCCCGAAATCTGGACAAGCAATTTCCCGCTCTGGAAGAAGGCGGCGGTGACGCTGCAGATCTGCCAGTTCAGCTTTTATACGCTGGCTTTTGCGAGCGCCGTCATCAGCCTCACCTTGATGGCCATGGGCGTGGTTTATCTGAAAACGGTGGCGGGGCTCGGCCTCATCGTCACGGCCATCGGATTGCTCGCGAGCGTGAGCTACCTCTATATGGGCCAGGTCATGCTGGGGCGCGAATATGCGCCCTTCTTCCTCAGATCGCTGATTCTGGCGATCGTGTTTCCGAGCGGGCTCATCCTCGCCAATACGCGCGCGACCTTCGAGGCCTTCTCCAATGTGAAGAGCGTCTTCCAGCGCACGCCCAAGGCAGGTGCTGCCCATATCGGAAGCTGGCGCGGAAGGCCGGAGCTTTTCGTGGGCGTTCTGTTGCCGGTCTTCGCGCTGACCGAACAGGCCTGGAGCGCGCCGTTCTTCGCCTTCGCCGCGGCGGGCCTTCTTTCCATCGGGGCGATGGGCTGGACAGGCGCCGCGCCCTCGCCTGCACGCGATATCACGCCCGGCGAGTAAGACTTTATTTAACACTTAATCCATCAAATCGATGCTGTTCGGCTAACCGGGCCTTGATAGCCTCGCGTCAGGCTCTCGTGGCCGCCGCCGTTTGAGCGGCTTCATGCTGGGGCTTTTCGATGGTGGGGTCTCCGATACGGCTCGCGGCGGCGGCAGCCCTCGCACTCGGACTTTCGGCCTGCGCCGGCACGGACAATG
Organism: Rhizomicrobium sp.; assembly: GCA_035516955.1. GTDB lineage: Bacteria > Pseudomonadota > Alphaproteobacteria > Micropepsales > Micropepsaceae > Rhizomicrobium. The sequence goes on along the minus strand of DATIZS010000203.1, from coordinate 1,031 downwards.
TCATGCCCGGCGGAAGCGAACCGCCAGCCCGGCAAGCGGATGTCGTCACGCCGCCCGTTCCCATCTCCTGCGTTTCTTATGCGCGCGAGCATTCCAACATCAACATCCATGGCGACGCTGTGACCTGGTGGGATCAGGCGGCCGGACGCTACACGCGCGCGCATGCGCCGAGCCTCGGCGCCATCATGGTGCTGACCGATTATGCCGGACCGAAACACGGCCATCTCGCCGTCGTGCGCGCCGAGGATTCGCCGCGCGTGATCCGCGTCGATCACGCCAATTGGCTGAACGACGGGGCGATCTATCTGGACGATCCGGTCGCCGATGTGAGCCCGGACAATGACTGGAGCGCGGTGCGCGTCTGGAACCCCAGAACCGGGACCTGGGGCGGGCGCACCTATCTCGTCCAAGGCTTCATCGGGCCGGACCGCGACGATGCATCGGACCGCGTGGCCGGGAATTATTAATCTTGTTCTTTCAATAGCTTAGACGGTAGTCTGCGGCCATGCGCCCCGCCCCTTTTGACTTTCGGGGACGGGGGCCTATCGTCCGCGCCCTCGCTTCGCCAGAGCCAAGGGATTCGAGCTTTCCGCACCCTGCGAACTCCATCGTGACACAACCCAGCTCAGACATACCCGACGCCGCCCAGGCGCCCGCGCAGGACGAGGCGGAAAGCCAGTCACCCCATCAGAGCCGGCTGATGATGCTGACGCTGGGCGCGCTCGGCGTCGTCTATGGCGATATCGGCACGAGCCCGCTCTATGCCGTGCGCGAAACCGTGCTGGCGACGGGCGGCGCGGCACCCGGCCATCTCGCCGTGCTGGGCGGGCTTTCGCTCATCTTCTGGTCGCTGATCATCGTGGTGACGGTGAAATATGTCGGCCTCATCATGCGCGCCGACAATGACGGCGAAGGCGGCGTGCTGGCGCTGGCAGCCCTTGCGCAGCGTTCGCGCGGATTGAGCCGCCGCATCAAGCTCGTCATCGGCGGCTGCGCGATCCTGGGTCTCGCGCTTTTCTACGGCGACGGCA
>DATIZS010000202.1:0-3416 GCA_035516955.1 Rhizomicrobium sp. | reverse complement strand
TCAAAGGCAAGCAGTCCGAGTCCAAGGACAAGAATTTCCTCCATCGCGGGATCGCGGCGCGCCAGTTCCAGCGCGCCTTCGTGCTCGCGGAGGGAATCGAAGTCACTGGCGCCGAACTCGAAAACGGATTGCTGTCGATCGAACTGGCGCGGCCCAAGGCGGAAGCCCGGGTCCGCAGGATCGACATCAGGGCAAAGAAAAACGGCGGGGCATAAGGAGGTTCACCATGACCGCTCAATTCGACGAACTGGACGAGATGACGGACGAGAGCTTCGATCCGTCCAGGCTCGCCTACATCAAGCCCACGGGCGAGGCCGAAGCGCGCAGTCTCGGCATCATTCCCGAAGGGATCAAGCTGCCCGAAGGCATCACGCTCTATGTGTTGCATGGCGTTGACGGGCGCGTGCTCGGCTTCACCGATGCATATGACAGCGCCTATGGCGCAGCCGTGCAGAATGAATTGACGCCGGTGCGCGTGCATTGACGTTTGTCATCCCGGAAACGCACGCCAGTGCGTTATCCGGGACCCACGGAGATACTGCCTGGTGGGTCCCGGCTCGCGCTTCGCTTGGCCGGGATGACAAAAAGAGTTACGCCGCCTGCGAGCTCGTCCCGTTCGATTTTTCGGTGAGCAGCGCGAAAAGCACTTCCGGCTTCGTCGCGGCGCGGAGTTTTTCGCACGTCTGCTGATTGCGCAAAAGACGCGAGACGCGCGCCAGCGCCTTCAAATGATCGGCGCCCGCTCCTTCCGGCGCGAGCAGCAGAAACACGAGATCGACGGGCTGGCCGTCCACGGCTTCGTATTCGATGGGCGTTTCGAGGCGCGCGAAAAGGCCCACGATCTTGGGCAGGCCCGCAAGCCTGCCATGGGGAATGGCGATGCCCTGGCCCATGCCCGTGGTGCCGAGCCGCTCGCGCTCGGTCAGCGTATCGAAGATGCGCCGCTCGGGAATATGCGTGAGCTTGGCCGCGCGTTCGGCCAGTTCCTGCAGAAGCTGCTTCTTGTTTTGCGCCTTCAACGAGGGAAACACGGCCTCGGGCGCGAGCAGGGTGGAAATCTCCATGATGACCTTCTTTTGTCAGGCCGTGCGGATCTTGGCCTTGTCGTGATGGTTCTTCAGGCGGCGTTTGTAGCGGCGGACCTGCTTTTCCATATGTTCGAGGGCGGCGTCGAAGGCGCGGTGGGCATCGCTGTCTTTTCCTTCCGATTTCAGCACGACGCCGGAATCCAGATGCAGCGTGCAGTCGGAGCGGAAAACATATCTCTCCCTGGAGAAAACGACATTGGCGTCCGCGCCCCCGTCGAAATGTTTTTCAACCGCCGCAGCGAGCCGCTCTCGAACCTTTCCCGGCAGCGCGTCGCCGATTTCGATCTGCTTGCCTGAAACCCGAACCTTCATGGCCTCTCTAACGGGAGTTACATCGCAAATCTTGCCGCGATATGACGGAGTTCCCCGTACCCGGTTCAAAAAGGCGGCGGACCTTATGTCGCGCTCCCCCGAGAGTCAACGCTCGAAATCAGCGAATGGCAACAGTGTTTTGTCCATTTTGCTTAAGACGGCGGCGCTCCACCGAGGAGGGGATTCGCATGGCCTCGCGATATTTGGCCACCGTGCGGCGCGCAATATTGACACCATCGGCAGTAAGCAGCGCAACTATCCTGTCGTCCGACAGAATCTCGCCCGCTTCGTTGTCGATCATTTCGCGGATGCGGTCGCGCACGGCCTCGGCCGAGTGCGATTCGGCGCCGTTAACCGATTGAATCGCGGCCGTGAAAAAATATTTCAGTTCGAAAACGCCGCGCGGTGTTGCAATATATTTGTTGGACGTGACGCGGCTGACGGTCGATTCGTGCATCGAGATCGCGTCCGCGACGGTGCGCAGAGTGAGCGGCCGCAAATGGCGCACGCCGTAAGTCAGGAATCCGTCCTGCTGGCGGACGATTTCGCTCGCCACTTTCAAAATCGTGCGCGCGCGCTGATCGAGACTCTTCACCAGCCAGTTGGCGCTGTTCAGGCATTCGGCGAGATAATTCTTCGCGTCCTTGTCGCGCGCGGTGGAATTCACCTTGGCGTAGTAGCGCGAATTGACGAGGAGGCGCGGCAGCGTGTCGGAATTGAGCTCGACATGCCAGGCGCCGTCCGGCCCTTCCTTCACGAACACGTCGGGCACCACGGGCTGCACCGGCTCCGAACCGAATGCGAGACCGGGCTTGGGCGTCAGGCTGCGGATTTCGGCGATCATGTCGGCGATGTCTTCGGCATCGACGCCGCATCTGGCGGAAAGACCGGCGACATCGCGGCGCGCCACGAGATCGAGATGGGCGATGAGCGCTTCCATCGCCGGATCGAAATGGCCTTTCTCGCGCAATTGCAGCGCGAGGCATTCAGCCAGATCGCGCGCGCCAACGCCGGTGGGCTCGAAGCCCTGCACGACGGTGAGCACATCCGAGACTTCTTCCAGCGGCACGCCGAGACGTTCGGCCAGTTCGTTCAATTCGATGCGCAAGTAACCGGCTTCGTCTATCGCGTCGATCAACGCCGCCGCGATCAGCCGGTCGTCGGGCGAAAGGGCGGCGATGGAAAGCTGGTCGAGCAGATAATCCTTGAGTGTCGCGGCTTGCGCCAGCGTCCCTTCGAGCGCGTTCTCGCCACCGTCATGGGCAGGCGCGGATTTGAGCGTCGTCCAGTCGGCGAGCGGCTGGTTTTGGGTCTGCGGAGACGCATCGCTTGAGGCGTCGCTTTCGGCATAGACGTCGTCGCGCTCGGCATCCATGTCTTCGGCTTTGGAGAAATCCTCGCGCGACAGCGCGGTCTCCAGATTTTCGCCGTCATTCGCCTTGGCCTTCTCGGCCTCGCGCTCTTCGGATTGGGGCTCGCGCTCGTCGCGCTCCAGCAGCGGATTGCGCTCGAGTTCGCCTTCGACATATTCGGCGAGTTCGAGATTCGACAATTGCAGCAGCTTGATCGCCTGCTGCAATTGCGGCGTCATGACCAGAGACTGGCCCTGGCGAAGCTCGAGCCGCTGGGTCAACGCCATGACAGTTCTCCCACCATGGCGCTACAGCGAGAACCGTTCGCCGAGATAGACCCGGCGCACGTCGCGATCGCCCACGATCTCGCTCGGAAGACCTTCCTTCAGCACCTGGCCTTCGTGGAGGATGTAGGCGCGGTCGATGATGTCGAGCGCATCGCGGACATTGTGATCGGTGATGAGAACGCCGATGCCGCGATCCTTCAGATGTTTGACGAGATCGCGGATATCGGAAACGGCGATGGGATCGATGCCGGCCAGAGGTTCGTCGAGCAGAATGTAGGAAGGGTGCGTCGCCAGCGCGCGCGCGATTTCCACCCGCCGGCGCTCGCCGCCCGACAGGGCGATGGCCGGGGTATCGCGCACATGCTCGATTCCGAATT
>DATIZS010000201.1:0-7401 GCA_035516955.1 Rhizomicrobium sp. | reverse complement strand
CTCAACAACACAAACTGGGACGTGCGCATCTTCACCTTCACCGAGCCGATCAGCCTGATGGGCAAGGCAACCCATCCGCTGGACAAAGCGGCATCGGAGAACATGAAGAAGATGGGCATGCATTGGGACGGCGCGCCCAGGCGCAAGCTCGGGCCGCATGACGGATTGACCGACAAACAGCGCGGCAAGCCGTCGCCCAAATCCGCGCGCAAATCGAGGAAGCCCGATTTCGTGGCGAACTGGCGCGACATTCTGGACGAGAAGGCAGGCACCTATCCGAACAGCGAAGAACTGCACGGCATCGATGCGCTTTATGGGCGGCGCGCGCGCTTTTCGCGGCTGGGCGTGCATCTGGAAGTGCTGAAACCGGGCCGCCGCACGAGCTGGCCCCATGCCGAGCGCGACGAGGACGAATTCGTCTATGTCGTGTCCGGCAAGGTGGATGCGTGGAACGACGGCCATGTCGCGCCGCTTTCCGAAGGCGATTTCATCGGCTGGGAAGGCGGCACCGGCATCACCCATGTCATCATGAACAATTCCGGCGACGACGCGATCCTGATCGTCGGCGGCGAAGCGAGCCGTGCGCGCAATCAGTTCTGGTATCCGTTCCATCCCAAACGCAACGAAGAGATCGGCGCGCTTTATTGGTCCGATCATCCCAAGCCCAGGCTCGGTCCGCATGACGGTCTGCCGGATGCGCTGCGCGCGTCGGCTAAGAAGTCGAAGCCGAAATCCAGAAAGCGGCGATGAAGCGCTTCTACAAGGATGTGGGCGTCGCCGAAGAGGGCGGCGCGTTCCGCGTGTTGCTCGACGGCAAACCGGTCAAATCGCCCGGACGCCATGTGCTGGCCGTGCCGACGCGCGCGCTCGCCGATGCGATTGCCGCGGAATGGCGGGCGCAATCCGAAAGCGTCGATCCCAAATCCATGCCGCTCACCGGCCTCGCCATGGCGGCCACCGACAGCCAGCCGGCGGAGCGCACCGAACAGGCGCTCGCCTATGCGAAGAGCGATCTTCTCTGCTATCGCGCCGGCGAACCCGCCGAGCTCGCCGCCCGCCAAGCCGCCATCTGGGACCCTCTGCTCGATTGGGCGGCGACGCGATTCGGCGCGCGGCTTGCCGTCGCAACCGGCATCGTCTTCGTCGATCAGCCGCCCGAGGCGCTTGTGGCGCTCGAAAAAGCGGTGCGCGGGCGCGCGCCCTTCGAATTGGCCGCGCTTCATGCCGCCGCCGCCATCATGGGCTCGCTGGTACTGGCGCTGGCGCTCGCCGACGGCCGCTTGACGGCCGCGGACGCCTTCGCCGCCTCGCGCATCGACGAGGGTTTTCAGGCCGAGAAATGGGGAACCGACGCCGAGGCGGAGGCCCGGGCGGCGCGTCTGGCCCATGAATTGGGCGCCGTTGCGCGCTTCCTCGCCGCCCTGGACGCTTGACCGGGCCGCGTCACCCACCCATCTTCCCCCCGATTTTCAGCGGCTGGATCGTCCCATGAAACACATTCTCCACGAGCTTGAAGAGCGCCGCGAGCGCGCCCGCCTTGGCGGCGGCCAGCAGCGCATCGACGCCCAGCACAAGCGCGGCAAGCTGACCGCGCGCGAGCGCCTCGAGCTCCTGCTCGATCCGAACTCCTTCGAGGAGTTCGACATGTTCGTGGAGCATCGCAACACCGATTTCGGCGCCGACAAGAACATCATCCCCGGCGACGGCGTGGTGACCGGCTGGGGCACGATCAATGGCCGCATGGTCTATGTCTATGCCAAGGATTTCACGGTCTTCGGCGGTTCGCTTTCCGAAACGCACGCGCAGAAGATTTGTAAAATTCAAGACATGGCGATCCAGAACGGCGCGCCGGTGATCGGGCTGCTCGATGCGGGCGGCGCGCGCATTCAGGAAGGCGTCGGTTCGCTCGCCGGTTACGGCGAAGTGTTCAAGCGCAATGTGCTGGCGTCGGGCGTGGTGCCGCAGGTGTCGGTGATCATGGGGCCGTGCGCGGGCGGCGATGTCTATTCGCCGGCGATGACCGATTTCATCTTCATGGTGCGCGATACGAGCTACATGTTCATCACCGGCCCCGACGTGGTGAAAACGGTGACGCAGGAAGACGTGACCGCCGAGCAGCTCGGCGGCGCGAAGGTGCATTCCACCAAATCTTCCGTGGCCGACGGCGCGTACGAAAACGACGTGATCTGCATCGAGGAAATGCGCCGGCTTTACGATTTTCTGCCACTCAACAATCGCGACAAGCCGCCGGTGTGGCCCACGACCGACGATCCCAAGCGCGAGGAGCCGAGCCTCGATACGCTCGTGCCCGAAAATCCCAACAAGCCTTACGACATGAAGGAACTGATCCTGAAAATCGCCGACGAAAGCGATTTCTTCGAGATCCAGGAGAATTTCGCGCGCAACATCATCACCGGCTTCGGCCGCATCGAGGGCCGCACGGTTGGCTTCGTCGCCAATCAGCCCATGGTACTGGCGGGCGTGCTCGACAACGACGCAAGCCGCAAGGCCGCCCGCTTCGTGCGCTTCTGCGATTGCTTCAATATCCCGATCGTCACCTTCGTGGACGTGCCGGGCTTTTTGCCGGGCACCGCGCAGGAGCATAACGGCATCATCAAGCATGGCGCGAAGCTTCTCTTCGCCTATACCGAAGCGACCTGCCCGAAAGTCACGGTCATCACGCGTAAGGCCTATGGCGGCGCCTATGACGTGATGGCCTCCAAGCACATGCGCGCGGACGTGAATTATGCCTGGCCTTCGGCGCAGATCGCCGTGATGGGCGCGAAAGGCGCGGTGGAAATCATTTTCCGGCAGGATCTCGACGATCCGGCCAAGATCGCCGCCCGCACCAAGGAATACGAAGACCGCTTCCTCAATCCGTTCGTGGCGGCGGGCCGCGGCTATATCGACGACGTCATCCGCCCCCATTCCACGCGCTGGCGCATCGCGCGCTCGCTACGCATGCTGCGCAACAAGGAAGTGCCGCAGGTGTGGAAGAAGCACGATAATATACCGTTGTGACGCCCCACACATCCATGTGATCTATCCTTCCCCTTGAAATCGGCTATCATTGCCCAATATTCCGGGGAGGCGTTCATGATGGAACATCAATCTCATTCTTCTTCTGAATCGTCGATGACATCCATTGCGACCAAGGCGTTCGGGGCGCTGCTGGCGCTGGTGATCATCGGCGGGGTTCTTTTTCTCGTCTATCAGAAATCGGGCCTCGATCCGGCCTATAACCGCGAGCAGGCTTTCGAGAATTGCAAGGCGACCATCCTCGCCAATGTGGCGACGCCCAACCAGGTCACCTTCGTCAATACGGCCGAGACCACCCAGACCATCCCCAACCGCGACGGCTACACCATGGTGATGGTCATGGACGTGAACGATCACGGCCAGAAGAACCGGGTCTCCTACAATTGCGCCGTGACCAACCAGAAGACATGGCTCACCGAAACGATCCACGGCCTCTTCGGCTGAACGCCTGCGAATTAGCGGTTACGCCCCGGGCGGGGCGGGCGTAAGATCGGCTGCGAAGGGGAAGCCATGCCCGCTGCCGCGCTCAAGCTCGCTTTGGCCGCGAAGTTGCTGATCGGCGTGCCGGCGGTCGATGGCTGGCCGTGGCATCCGCCCACGAGCGCGGAGATCGACGCCCATGACGTTCTCGCCCGCGACCGGGCGCTCTCGCATGATGTCTATAAGGGCCGCATGCCGGGAACGAACGAAGGCGAGCACGCCGCCAAATGGATCGCCGACGAGATGAAGCTCGAAGGTCTCGATGCGGGCAATCATCGCAGCTTCTATCAGATCGTGCCCGGCGTGAACATCACGCTCGACAATGCCGCCTCCAGCCTTTCCTTCGCGACGCCCGAAGGCGCGCTCGTTCCCAAGCGCCCGGACGACGCGGTGTTCTGGACGCCGCGCTTCGAGACCAAGGATGTGACGGTTGCGAACGTGCCACTCGTGTTCGTGGGTTATGGCGTGGTGGCGCCTGAATTCTACTGGAACGATTACGCGGGTGCCAACGTGAAAGGCAAATGTGTCGTGATCCTGGTCAACGATCCGGGCAACGAGGACGCAAATCCCGATCCCCAATTCTTCAGCGGCAAAGCGATGAGCTATTACGGCCGCTGGATCTACAAGATGGAGGAAGCCGCGCGCCATGGCGCGGCCTGCGCCATCATCGTGCATGAGAGCGGCCCCGCCGGTTACAACTGGAACGTGGTGGAGAATTTCGGAAACGTCCGTTCCTGGCTCGCCTCGGACGACGGCAACAAACGGATGGTGCCGATACAGGGCTGGATCACGCGCGACACGGCGATCGAGCTCTTCAAGCGCGCAGGGCTGGATTATCTCGCGATGAAGAGGGCGGCGAACCGGCCCGGCTTCCGCGCCGTTCCCATGACGGGCGAAACGCTGAGCGCGCACGCCCATTCCACCTCCATCCATTTCGAGACGCGCAACGTGGTCGGCATCATCAAAGGCAGCTTGCATCCCGACGAAATCGTCCTCTTCACGGCGCATTGGGATCATCTGGGCATGAAGCCGGACGCCAAGTCGCACGATCGCATCTTCAACGGCGCGGTGGACAATGCGCTCGGCGTCTCCAGCATTCTCGAACTGGGCGAGGCTTTTGCCGCCGAAGACCCGCCGCCCGCGCGCTCCATCGCCATCGTCGCTTTCACCATGGAAGAGCAGAACGAGCTCGGCTCGCAATATTTCGTCGCCCATGCGCCGTGGCCGCTCGATCATATCGTGGGCGCGGTCAATCTCGACGCCTGCCTGCCCGAAGGCCGCTCGCACGACCTCGTGCTCTATGGCAAGGGCGCCAACCAGCTCGAAGACATTTTGGCGAAGGTGCTGGCGACGCAGGGCCGCGTGCTCGCGCCCGATCCCGATCCGGGCTCGGGCTTCTATTACCGCTCCGATCAATTGAGCTTCGCCAAGGCTGGCATTCCGGTTCTGGCGCCCATGGGCGGTTACGATCTGATCGACGGCGGAACCGCCGCAGGAAAGGCGATCCGCGACGATTATTTCACCCACCGCTATCATCAGGTGTCGGACGAATTCAACGAGAACTGGGATCTTTCCGGGCCCGTCGAGGATTTGAAAGCGTATTACGAGTTCGCCAACATCCTGGCCAACAGCGATCAATGGCCGAATTGGTATGAGGGCAACGAGTTCCGCGCCGCGCGCGACAAGTCGATGAAGGAGTAGGAGATGCGCAAATTCCTGACCGCCGGATGTTTTTCGCTTCTGCTCGCCATACCGGCCGCGGCCGAGGTGAATACCTATGGCCCGCATCCCGATCTGCCGCAGCCCGAGGGCGGCTGGTTTCCCACCGTCAATGTCGCGCCCGCGAGCGCCTGGCCGAAGGATGGCGCGCCGAGGCCCGCGAAGGGTTTCAAGGTCAACGCCTTCGCGCGCGATCTGCATCATCCGCGCTGGCTTTACGTCTTGCCCAATGGCGACGTGCTGGTGGCCGAGACCAATACGCCGTCCGAACCGATCAAGGGCATCGCGGACTGGGTCACGCGCATGGTCATGGCGCGCGCGGGCGCGGGCATGAAAAGCCCGAACCAGATCGTTCTGTTGCGCGACACCAATGGCGACGGCATCGCCGACAAGCGCACGGTCTTCATCAAGGGACTCTATTCGCCCTTCGGCATGGTTCTGGTGGGCAACACGCTTTATGTCGCCGATACGGACGCCGTTCTGATGTTTCCCTATCGCGACGGCGAAACCTCGATCACCGCCGAACCGAAAAAGCTCGTCGATCTGCCGGCGGGCAACATCGATTACCACTGGACGAAGAATATCGTGGCCAGCGCCGACGGCACGAAGCTCTTCGTGTCCGTGGGCTCCGATTCCAATTTCGGCGACAACGGCATGGAAAACGAAAAAGGCCGCGCCGCGATCTGGGAGATCGACCGTACCACGGGCAAGCACCGCATCTATGCATCGGGCATGCGCAATCCCGTGGGCATGAGCTTTCAGCCCGAGACCGGCGCGCTGTGGGCTTCCGTCAACGAGCGCGACGAGCTGGGCGACAATCTTCCGCCCGATTACATGACCGAGGTGAAGGACGGCGGCTTTTACGGCTGGCCCTATTCCTATTGGGGCAAACATGTCGACGACCGCGTGAAGCCGCAGCGCCCCGATCTGGTGGCGAATGCACTGACGCCCGATTATGCGCTGGGCGCGCACACCGCCTCGCTGGGCCTCACCTTCTACACCGGCACGCTCTTTGGCCCGCATTACCGGGGCGGCGCTTTCGTCGGACAGCACGGCTCCTGGAACCGAAGCACGCATGCCGGCTACAAGGTGATTTTCGTGGCCTTCAAGAACGGCAAGCCCGACGGCATGCCGGAGGACATGCTCACCGGATTCCTCAATTCCGATGGCGAGGCCCAAGGCCGGCCCGTTTGCGTGACGGTCGCGAAGGACGGCGCGCTGCTGGTGGCCGACGATGTCGGCAATACGGTGTGGCGCCTGACCCCCGGAAAATGATCGAGCGCAATCGCGCGCGGCCGTTGCTCCGTTATAGTCGGGCGCGATGACGACACTCGAACTCTTCCAGCGTCTGGGCCTGGCGCTCGCCATCGGCCTTCTGATCGGCATCGAGCGCGGCTGGCAGGAACGCGAAGGCCTCTCGGGCTCGCGCGTGGCCGGCATCCGCACCTATGCGCTCACCGGATTGCTCGGCGGGGTGTGGGGCGCGCTTTATCCCGCGCTCGGTGCGATCCCGCTCGGACTGGGCGCGCTTGCTTTCGCGGTCGCGCTCACCGCGTTCGAATACCGGCGCAGCGTCGCAGAAAACAATCTCTCCGCGACGGGATTGATCGCGGGCCTTCTGACCTTCGCGCTCGGCGCTTTCGCGGTGATGGGCAACATGGCGGCGGCGGGCGCGGTGGGCGTGGCGGCGACCGGTCTCCTCGCCGAGCGCGAGGCGCTGCACAATTTCCTCAAGCACGTGACCTGGAAGGAATTGCGCGCGGCTCTTTTGTTGCTGGCGATGACCTTTGTGCTTCTGCCGGTTCTGCCCAATCACACGATCGACCGCTGGGACGCGCTCAACCCCTACACGCTGTGGCTGATGACGATCCTCGTCGCCGCGATCTCCTATCTCGGCTACGTCGCCACGCGCTTTGCCGGTCCGCGCCGCGGGCTTTTCTACGCGGGCGCCGCGGGCGGGCTCATCAGCTCCACCACCGTCACGCTCGTCTATTCGCAGCTCGTGAAGAAGCAGCCCTCGCTGTCGCAGCAGACGACACCCGGCATCATCGCATCGTGGGTGGTGTCGTTGCTGCGCATGGCGGGGCTTGGATCGCTGCTCGCGCCCGCGCTGTTCGTGTCGCTCGCGCTTCCCATCCTTGGCGCCGTGCTCCTGCTCGTGGG
>DATIZS010000200.1:0-4274 GCA_035516955.1 Rhizomicrobium sp. | reverse complement strand
TCTATCCGCTCGGCTCGTGCACCATGAAGCACAATCCGCGGCTCAACGAGAAGCTGGCGCGGTTGCCCGGCCTCGGCGACCTGCATCCGCTGCAGCCGGTCTCGACGGTGCAGGGCGCGCTCCAGCTCATCGACTCGCTGGCGCACTGGCTTCTGGAGCTCACCGGCATGGCGGCGGTCGCGATGACGCCGAAAGCCGGCGCCCATGGCGAGCTCGCCGGCATGATGGCGATCAAGGCGGCGCTCACTGCTCGCGGCGAACGCCGCTCCGTGGTGCTGGTTCCCGACTCGGCGCATGGCACCAATCCGGCGACCGCGGCGCTGCTCGGCTATCGGGTGGAGGCCGTTCCGGCGCGCGCCGACGGCACGGTGGATCCGGCCGAGGTGCGAAAGCTGATGTCGCCAGACGTGGCCGCCATCATGCTGACCAACCCCAACACCTGCGGGCTGTTCGAGCGCGATATCCTGGAGATCGCCGATCTGGTCCACAAGGCGGGCGCCTATTTCTATTGCGACGGGGCGAACTTCAACGCCATCGCGGGGCGGGTGCGCCCGGGCGATCTCGGCGTCGATGCCATGCACATCAACCTGCACAAGACCTTCTCGACGCCGCATGGCGGGGGCGGGCCCGGCGCGGGCCCCGTCGTGCTCTCCGAGCGGCTGGCGCCCTATGCGCCGCTGCCGCTGCTCATCCATGACGCGAACGGCTTCCGCATGATCGAGGATCGCGCGGGCCTGCCGGATCGCCTCAAACCCTTCGGCCGCATGTGCGCCTTCCACGGCCAGATGGGCATGTTCGTGCGCGCGCTGAGCTATATGCTCAGCCACGGCGCCGACGGCATCCGCCAGGCGAGCGAGGATGCCGTGCTCTCCGCCAATTACATCCTCGCCTCGCTCAAAGATGTGATGAGCGCGCCGTTCGAAGGCCCCTGCATGCATGAGGCGCTGTTCGATGACTCCTTCCTCGAAGGCACCGGCGTCACCACGCTCGATTTCGCGAAGGCCATGATCGACGAAGGCTATCATCCGATGACGATGTATTTCCCGCTCGTCGTGCATGGCGCGATGCTGATCGAGCCCACGGAATCGGAATCGAAGGAATCGCTCGACCGCTTCATCCATGTGCTGCGCATGATGGCGCTCGAGGCCAAGCGCGGCGAGACCGCCCGCTTCGAAAACGCGCCGCGTTATGCGCCGCGCCGTCGCCTCGACGAAACCGCGGCTGCGCGCAAACCCATCCTCCGCTTCAAGCCCAAACCGCTCGCCCAAGCGGCGGAATAAAGAAGCCCCCGTCCTGAACGGAACGGGGGCTGAAGTTGGAGGCAAGCTCGGAAATTCAGCGGCAGGCCGGAACCTTGAGGCCGGCGGGGGCTTTGGTGTCGGCATCGCCGCAGGCCTGATCGAGCTGCGCCTGGGTCAGCCCGACCGCGCGGCTGAGATCGGTGCCGTCGAAACTGGTGATGGTGAGATTGGCACCCGTGAAATCGGCGCCGTCGAGCCTGGCATGGGCGAGATTGGCGGCGGCGAGATCGGCGCCCCGGAAATTCGCGGCCCGGAAATCCGCATACGACATGCACATCAGCGTGAGCTCGGCGCGCTCGAAATTCGCGCCTTGGAGATCGCCGCCCTTGACGCAGGTGTTGGAAAGATCGGCGCCGGCGAAATCGCAATGGGGGCAATCGTGCTGTCCCGCCTTGATACGCGTGACGGCGGCCGGATCGGCATAGGACACGATCGGCGCCGGATCGGCGGTCGCAATCATCATGGCGAGCAGGATGGGCATGGGCGTCGTACCGTTCCGGAACGTGCCGCCGGCTAACTGCAATCGCCGTGCCGGGTTTGAAACGCGGGAAATGGGAGGCGCAGGCGGCGCGGCGCGGATGTTTTGCCTGCAAGGTGGTTCGCGCCTGAAACGAAAATGGCCGGTGGGACCCGGCCATTTCCGCATCATCGATTGCGCCGAAGCCTCACGAGCATCCGCTCGTCGAGCCGCACGTATCGCACTTCATGCAGGTGCCGTTGCGCACCAGCGTGAAATTCCCGCAGGCGCCGCAGGCATCGCCCTGATAGCCCTTCATCTGCGCCTCGATGGAGCGGCGCAGATAGGTTTCCTTCGTCACGTCGCGCGTTTCGAGACGCGCCTGCAGCGTGGCCACCGCAACGCCCACGGGATTTCCCGCCGCGTCCGCGCTCGCCTCCAGAACGCTGGCGCTGATTTCTTCCATGGTGAGCGCGATCGGCTCGTCGGCATCTTCGACCATGGCGACGTCGTGATCGTAGTCCTGCGCCAGCTCCATCTTCACCGCAGCCCCGCCGCGCACGACGCCGAAGCGGCCGAACGCCCCGCGCACATAGCCGCTCGACGCCACCCGGCTCACCACCTGGGCGACTTGCGGCGCGTTCTCGCGCTGGCCCTCGGCGATGCCGCCGCCGAGATCCTTGTCGTCATGCGGCGTGACATGGGCGAGGTCGTAGCGCCCGAGATAGGAAACGGCGAGTTCGCGGAAGATGTAATCCAACACGCTGGTCGCGTTCTTGATGGAATCGTTGCCGATCACAAGCCCCGCCGGCTCGAAGCGCGTGAAGGTGAAGGCCTCCACGAATTCCTCCAGCGGCACGCCATATTGCAGGCCGATGGAGATGGCGATGGCGAAATTGTTCATCAGCGACCGGAAGGCGGCGCCTTCCTTGTGCATGTCGATGAAGATTTCGCCCAGCCGCCCGTCTTCATATTCGCCGGTGTGGAGATAGACCTTGTGGCCGCCCACGACCGCCTTCTGCGTGTAGCTCTTGCGGCGATGGGGAAGCTTTTCGCGTTCGGCGGCGCGCACGCGTTCCACGATCTTCTCGACCACACGTTCGGTGACGACCGTGGTGCGCGCGGCTTGCGGCGCTGCCAGCATGTCGTCGAGCTCGTCTTCCTCGTCGTCGATGGCGAACACCTGGCTCGCCAGCGGCTGCGAGAGCTTGGAGCCGTCGCGATAAAGCGCGTTGGCCTTGAGCGCGAGGCGCCAGGACAGGAGATAGGCCGACTTGCATTCCTCGACCGTCGCCGCATTGGGCATGTTGATGGTCTTGGAGATCGCGCCGGAAATGAAGGGCTGCACCGCCGCCATCATGCGGATATGGCTTTCGACCGAGAGCGAGCGCTTGCCGATGCGCCCGCAAGGATTGGCGCAATCGAACACCGGAAGATGTTCGTCTTTCAGATAGGGCGCGCCTTCGAGCGTCATGGCGCCGCAAACATAAAGATTCGCCGCGTCCACATCCGCCTTGCCGAAGCCCAGCGTCTTCAGCATGTCGAAATCGGCTTTCTCCATTTCCGCCGGTTCGATCTTCAGCACCTCGGTGCAGAATTTCTCGCCCAGCGTCCATTTGTTGAACACGAAGCGGATGTCGAATGCCGATTCCAGCGAAGCCTCGACCGCCGCGATCTCGTCATCGCCGAAGCCGCGCGCGCGCAGAGATTCGTGGCTGAGCGCGGGCGCGCCTTCCAGCGTGCCGTGGCCCACCGCATAGGCGACGATGGCGTCGATCTCGCTTTGCGCATAGCCCAGGCCCTTGAGCGCTTCCGGCACGCAGCGGTTGATGATCTTGAAATAGCCGCCGCCCGCGAGCTTCTTGAATTTCACCAGCGCGAAATCGGGCTCGACGCCGGTGGTGTCGCAATCCATCACGAGACCGATGGTGCCGGTCGGCGCGATGACGGTGGCTTGCGCGTTGCGGTAGCCGAATTCCTCGCCCATCGCGAGCGCTTCGTCCCAGGCGCGCTTGGCGGCATCGGCGAGATCGCTTTGCGCGATGGCCGCGAGATCGAGCGGCACGGGCACGACGGAGAGTTTCTCGTAACCCGTCTTCAATCCGTGCGCGGCGCGGCGGTGATTTCGCACGACGCGCAGCATGTGTTCGCGATTGGCGGCATATTCGGGGAAGGGCCCGAGCTCGCCCGCCATTTCGGATGATGTCGCGTAGGAGACGCCTGTCATGATCGCGGAAATCGCGCCGGCAATGGCGCGCCCCTCTCGCGAATCGTAGGAAATGCCGGCCGCCATCAACAGCCCGCCGATATTGGCGAAGCCGAGGCCGAGCGTACGGTAGTCATAGGAAAGTTGCGCGATCTCGCGCGATGGAAACTGCGCCATCAGCACCGAGATTTCGAGCACGACGGTCCAAAGCCGCGTCGCATGTTCGAACGCGGCAACGTCAAAGACCTTCGCGCCATCCACGTCTTTCCTGAACTGCATCAGGTTCAGCGACGCCAGATTGCACGCCGTA
>DATIZS010000199.1:0-8066 GCA_035516955.1 Rhizomicrobium sp. | reverse complement strand
GTGAAAGTGACCTTCGGCGACGGCACGCCGCAGGTCTTCGCCGATCCGCCCTATTCGCTGACCAAATATCCGGTGAGCGACGAGGAAAAGAAACACGCGCTCGATCCGATGAGCGCGGCCACCTCCATCCTCGCGGGCGTGACCGCCGATGCGCAGAATCCGTGCGGCAAACTCGCGCCGGTGTTCGACGGAAGGCGGCGCTACAACATCGAATTCACCTATGTGAAGGATCAGAAGATCAAGCTCGATGACGGCCTCTTCGACGGCACGGCGCATCTCTGCACGATCAAATATCACCAGATCGCGGGCTACAAACCGAAGATGATCAAGGAGGGCCAGAGCTGGCCCACGATCTACGGATTGTTCGCCGATGTGCCCGGCGCGAACGCGCCCAACGGCCACTACATCGTGGCGCTGAAGCTCTGGGCCTCGACGGAATGGGGAACGGTATCGGTGGAGTTGACGAAACTCAACGTCAACGGTACGGAAGTCGGCGGAAGCAAGGGGTAGTGGACCGCATCAACTCATAAAAAGTTCTTTCGGCAAATTGCTCTGACGGATCATGGAGCGCAACGTCTTCGGCTTGATTTCATCGCCCATGCGATGACACGCAACATCGACAAAGCAGACGACACCGTTCACGACACCGCGATAGCGGACATGGCTGCCTCCGCTCTGCCGGTGAATTTGAAACCGTGCGCGGTGATAAGCTCAATAAATCTGCGAAATGTGCATTTCAGGCGGAGCAAGGAATCTCGAAGCTCGCATGCAGATCGTTATCGTGATGCCGGCTGACCAAGGCATGCCAGCCAAGCCGGAACGCATAGTTGAAGCGCGCGAAAAAGGGCATTTGCCGACGCAACAGACGTTCGCGCGTGTCCGCATCTTCCTTCGAGGCATCTTCGATATAGGTGTGGATCGCGTCGTCGAGCAGGCCGCGCACTTCGTCGAAGCTTACCCCTTGCACGGCAATATCAAGGTCCAGGCAAACGGCTTCCCAATCGCCGTCCCTGCCTTCCGCAATGCACCGGAATGTGCGCCAGATCATGTTCTGCCTAAAGCCGATTTTTCAATTTGAATTATCACAGAGCTTGGCTGCGCGCGCCAGTCCCTAAGCCGCCACTCTGCGCCGCCCGCGGATGAGCGTCAGCACGCGCGACGCGGCTTCGGGAATGTTGGTGCCGGGGCCGAAGATGGCGGCGACGCCGGCCTTCTGCAGGAAGGCGTAATCCTGTTGCGGGATCACGCCGCCGCAGACGACGAGAATGTCTTCGGCCTTCTGCTTCTTCAGCGCCGCGATCAATTGCGGCACGAGCGTCTTGTGTCCGGCGGCCTGGCTGGAAATCCCCACGACATGCACATCGGCTTCGACCGCATCCTTGGCGACCTCTTCCGGCGTCTGGAACAGCGGGCCGATATCGACATCGAAGCCGAGATCGGCGAAGGCCGTGGCGATGACTTTCGCGCCGCGATCATGACCGTCCTGCCCCATCTTGGCGACGAGGATGCGCGGGCGCCGGCCTTCGTCCTTCGCGAATTTCTCCACTTCGGCGCGGATGGCCGCGAAATCGGAATCGCCCTCATAGGCGCCGCCATAGACACCGGCGATGGAGCGGATTTCGGCGCGATGGCGTCCGAACACCTTCTCCATCGCATCGGAGATTTCGCCCACGGTCGCGCGCGCGCGCGCCGCATTCACCGCGAGTTCGAGAAGATTGGCGTTTCCCTTCGCGCCTTCAACGAGGGCTGCGAGCGCGGCTTCGGTTTTCTTCGCATCGCGTTTCGCCTTGACCTCGTTCAGCCGCGCGATCTGCGCGCCCCTGACCGCCGCATTGTCGATGTCGCGCACATCGACGGGGGCTTCCTGCGTGGGCACGAATTTGTTGACGCCGACGATCACGTCCTCGCCGCGATCGACGCGCGCCTGCCTGCGCGCCGCGGCTTCCTCGATGTGCAGCTTGGGGATTCCCGCTTCGACCGCCTTGGTCATGCCGCCCATCTCTTCGACTTCATCGATGATGGCGCGCGCGGCCACCGCCAGCGAATGCGTCAGCGCCTCGACATAATAGGAACCGCCCAGCGGATCGACGACATGGGTGATCTGGGATTCATTCTGCAGGATGAGCTGCGTGTTGCGCGCGATGCGGGCGGCGAAATCCGACGGCAGCGCGATCGCCTCGTCGAAGGAATTTGTGTGCAGCGATTGCGTGCCGCCCAGCACGCTCGCCATCGCCTCGATCGTGGTGCGCACGATGTTGTTGTAGGGGTCCTGCTCGGTCAGCGACACGCCGCTCGTCTGGCAATGGGTGCGCAACATCAGGCTTTCGGGGTTCTTCGCGCCGAATTTCTGCATGATCCGGGCCCAGACAAGCCTTGCCGCGCGCAGCTTCGCCACTTCCATGAAGAAATTCATGCCGATGCCGAAAAAGAAGGAGAGCCTGGGCGCGAATTCATCGACCGCCAGGCCCTTCGCCAGCGCGGCGCGCACATATTCGATGCCGTCGGCAAGCGTGTAGGCCAGTTCCTGCACGGCGGTCGCGCCCGCTTCATGCATGTGATAGCCGGAAATCGAAATCGAATTGAATTTCGGCATCTTCTTGGCCGTGTATTCGATGATGTCGGCGACGATGCGCATCGAAGGCCCGGGCGGATAGATATAGGTGTTCCGCACCATGAACTCTTTCAATATGTCGTTCTGGATGGTGCCGGAAAGTTTTTCGGGCGCAACACCTTCTTCTTCCGCCGCCACGATGAAATTCGCCATCACCGGAATGACCGCGCCGTTCATGGTCATCGACACACTCATCTTGTCGAGCGGGATTCCCGCGAAGAGGATCTTCATATCCTCCACTGAATCGATGGCCACACCCGCCTTGCCCACATCGCCCGCCACGCGCGGATGATCGCTGTCGTAGCCGCGATGGGTGGCGAGATCGAACGCCACCGACAATCCCATCTGCCCCGCCGCGAGATTCTTGCGATAGAAGGCGTTGGATTCCTCGGCCGTCGAAAACCCCGCATATTGGCGGATGGTCCAGGGCCTGCCCGCATACATGGTCGCGCGCACGCCGCGCAGGAAGGGGGCGGCACCCGGCAGCGAATTCAGCGCCTCGATGCCTTCGAGGTCGGCGGCGGTATAGAGCGGCTTGACGTCGAAGCCCTCGGGCGTGTGCCAGACAAGGCTTTCGGGTGATTTGCCCTTCAGCTCCTTTTCCGCCAGCGCCTTCCAGTCCCCGGGCTCTTTGCCTTGCATTCCCGCCTCCGAAAGGGCCGTTGTGCCCGTCCCGCGCCTGCGAAACAAGCGTCAAAAACCCGTCGCATTTCTCCGTCCACGGATGATATGCCGGGCGTGCGGCCGCCTGCCCTCTAGGCTTCGGCTTGCCCACAAGATATGGGGGTCACAAATCCTTGACAAACGAGGAATTGTATGAGAACAGAGCATGATATCGATTCGGTTAGTGATTCGCACCCGCTTCGTTCGCCGCCCGTTCGGTTAAATTAACCGGCCATCCACAGGCGTTACAGAAAATTTTCTTCGCGTTGCGCGCGCGCAGCCTATGATTTCCGCGGCGGCAATCTTGCCGCAGAGGGAGACCATCATGACACGGACAGTCAGAATGGCATCAGCGGGCGCAGCACTCGCCCTCGTATTGGGTACAGGGTTCTTTGTCGGCGCGGCATGGGCGCGCCAGGAGCGTATGGACGCAGCACTTGCCGATTTGCAAAGCGCGCGTTCCGAATTGCAGGAGGCCCTGCACGACAAGGGCGGCCATCGCGTGCGTGCGCTTCATCTGGTGAACGAGGCGATTGACGAAGTTCAGGCCGGAATCGACGCCGGCGACGACTGATCGCCGGGCGGATTTGGGGGGCGGACACGGCACACGTGCCCGCCCCTTCGCATATGCCGCAAGCGACGACACGAGATGCACGAAAGAACGGCGGCGGTCCTCGGACCGACCAACACCGGCAAGACCCATTACGCGATCGAGCGCATGCTGGCGCACCGCTCCGGCATGATCGGCTTGCCGCTGCGCCTTCTCGCGCGCGAGGTCTATGACCGCATCGCGCGCGTGAAGGGCGAGAAAATGTGCGCGCTCGTCACCGGCGAGGAGAAGATCGTTCCGCCGGAGGCGCGCTATTTCGTCTGCACGGTCGAGGCCATGCCGCTCGATCTGGGCGTGGCCTTCCTCGCCATCGACGAGATCCAGCTCTGTGCCGATCCCGAGCGCGGCCATGTCTTCACCGACCGGCTGCTGAACGCGCGCGGACAGGAAGAAACGCTCTTCCTCGGCGCGGAAACGATGCGCGGCGCGATCTCGCGCTTCGTGCCGGAGGCCCATTTCATCACGCGGCCGCGCTTTTCCGATCTCGCCTATACCGGCCACAAGAAGCTCACGCGTTTGCCGCGGCGCTCGGCCATCGTCGCGTTCTCCTTCGAGGATGTCTATGGCATCGCCGATCTCGTGCGCCGCCAGCGCGGCGGCGCGGCTGTGGTCTTGGGCGCTTTGTCTCCGCGCACGCGCAACGCCCAAGTTGCGCTCTATCAATCGGGCGATGTGGATTTTCTCGTCGCGACCGACGCCATCGGCATGGGCCTCAACATGGATGTGGACCATGTGGCCTTCTCATCGATGGAGAAATTCGACGGCGTGGGCGTGCGTCCGCTCAAGCCGGAGGAAATCGGGCAGATCGCCGGCCGCGCCGGGCGGCACATGAACGACGGCACCTTCGGCACGACCGCCGAAGCCGAGCCGCTGGAAGACGAAACCGTGGCGCGCGTCGAAGGCCATCGCTATGAGCCGGTGCGCATCCTGCAATGGCGCAATTCGGCGCTGAATTTCGTGTCGCTGAATGCGCTGATCGAAAGCCTCGATGCGCCCGCCCCGATGAAGGGATTGGTGAAGGCGCGGCCCGCGATGGATTATGCGGCGCTGAAAATCCTCGCCGCGAATGACGAGTTCGCGGATATGGCAAAGGGCGCGGGCGCGGTGAAGCGGTTGTGGGATGCCTGCCAATTGCCGGATTTCCGCAAGCTCACGCCGGACGAACATGTGCGCCTCGTCGGACAAATCTATCGCCATCTGATGAGCGATGGTGTGCTGCCGGAGGACTGGCTCGCCCGCCAGATCGCGCGTCTCGACGAAGTGGAAGGCGATGTGGCGACGCTTTCGGGCCGGCTCGCGCAAATCCGCACCTGGACCTACGCCGCCCATCGCCCCGGCTGGGTGAAGGACAGCGCGCATTGGCAGAACCAGACGCGCGCGGTGGAGGATCGGCTCTCCGATGCGCTGCACGAGAAACTGACGCAACGCTTCATCGACCGCCGCACGGCCGTGCTGATGCGCCGGTTGCGCGACGAGGACGCGATGGATCTGGTGCTCGATGATTCGGGCGCGGTTTCCATCGGCGGCGAGAATATCGGCAAGCTCGAAGGCTTCCGCTTCGAAGCGGACACGCGCGCGGACGATAAGGAGAATGGCGGCATTCACAGCCGCACGCTGCGCGCCGCAGCACTCAAGGGCCTCGAAGGCGAATTCTATGCCCGCGCCTTGCGGCTTTCGAATGCCGAAGATTCGGCGATCGGTCTGAGCGAGCACGGCAAATTGTGGTGGGACGGCGCGATCGTGGCGCGGCTGGCGGAGGGCCCAAGCGCGCTTCAGCCGCGCGTGATGCTTTTCGCCGACGAAAATCTGCGCGGCGAGCAGCGCCAACGGGTTCAATCGCGCCTCGATGAATGGATGAAGGCGCGTATCGCCGCCCGCCTCGAACCGCTGATCGAGTTGCAGAAATCGGCCGATGCGAAGCCGGGCACGCAGGATGCGCTTCCGGCGCAGGCCCGCGGACTTGCGTATCAATTGTGCGAAAACCTGGGCTCGCTCGATCGCAAACGCGCGACCATGCCGGCGGACGAGCGCGCCGCCATCCGCGCGCTCCGCCGGCACGGCGTCAAATTCGCGCGGCGTTCGATCTATATGCCGAAGCTGTTGCGGCCCGATGCGGCATCGCTGCTGGCGCTTTTGTGGGGCGTGAAATCGAAACTCGAAAAGATTCCGCCGCCGCCGCAGGCCGGTCTCACCTCCTTCGAACAGGACGGCGAATTGGCGGAAGGGTTTCTCGCGGCCAGCGGTTTTCGCACCGCCGGTCCGCGCGCGATCCGCCTCGACATGCTCGATCGTCTCGAAGAAGAGCTCGAACTCGCCGCGAAAAACGGCGCGACCGCCGAGGCCGCACTTCCCAAACTGCTCTCGATGCTTGGCTGCGACCGCGCTTCGCTGGAAGAGATCCTCGCCGCGTTGGGCTGGCGCCGCGTTGCCGTCAGCGGGGAAACGCCAGCCGAGGTATGGCGGCAGTCGAAACCGCGGCAGACGGCGAAGAAGAAACACATGGGACTGAAGCGTCCGGAGAAGCCCAATGCCCACTCGCCATTTGCCGGACTGAAAACGCTGGTCGGGGCGAAATGACCGATCGCATCCGCATCGACAAGTGGCTCTGGCACGCCCGCTTCGCCAAGACACGGGCGCTGGCGCAGGAGGCGGCGACCTCGGGCCTGATCCGGCTGAACGACGGACGCGTGCGCAAATCGAGCGCCGAGGTCAAACCCGGCGACGTCCTCACGATCCCGAGGGGGCGCGAAGTGCTGGTTGTCCGCATCGAAGCCTGCGGAATCCGGCGCGGGCCGGCCCGCGAGGCCCAGGCGCTCTACTCGGTCCTCGCCGACGACGCTCTTGATCGAAAAGCCGCGCCGCCCTAAGTGACCAGCCGGGACCCGGAGCCGCCCATGACCTTTGTCGTCACCGAAGCCTGCATCAAGTGCAAATACATGGATTGCGTGGAGGTCTGCCCCGTGGACTGCTTCTACGAGGGCGAGAACATGCTGGTGATCGACCCGGAGGTCTGCATCGATTGCGGGGTCTGCGAGCCCGAATGCCCGCCCGAGGCCATCAAGGCCGATACCGAGCCTGGGCTGGAGCGCTGGCTGGCGCTCAACGCCGAATATGCCAAGAAATGGCCCAACATCACCCAACACGGAACCGCTCCCGCGGATGCGAAGGCGTGGGAGGGCGTGGACAACAAATTCGACAAGTACTTCAGCAATAAGCCCGGCGACGGTTCGTAGAATTGGGGCCGCACGAGGCGATTCCCGCGCCGCCGCTTCGATTCTTGCAACCTAATGATCTGAAATCGCCTGACAATTTCTCATGCGATCTTAAATAAATTACGGAATTTCAAATAGTTGGCATATTTGATCTTCACAAATGCCACATTCTGTGATACATATTCCGCAGTCGGTAAGCGGCAGGTGGAGGCTCGACGGCCCCCTCTTTCCGCCTCATCCGTGCGTCAGGTTCCATGTACCCCGAGCTGCCGGAACCTGTTTTTGGACGGATGCCGGCTTGTCACCATCGGGGTTTCGATATTGCACCGCAGCGCCGGCGGTGCGTCGGCGCGAAGCGGGCGTGCACCGCGGGACGGCCGGGCGAAGAATGGGAAAAGAAATGACCGCTACCGCAGTGAAAAAGAAAATTCCGGCCAACACCAACAAGAAACTGGAATTCAAGGCCAACGATCACGTCGTGTACCCCACCCACGGCGTGGGCAAGATCATGCGCATCGAGGAGCAGGAAGTGGCGGGCGCCAAGCTCGAGCTCTTCGTCATCACCTTCGACAAGGACAAGATGACGCTGCGCGTGCCGACCGCCAAGGCCAAGGCCGTGGGCATGAGGAAGCTCTCCTCGCCCGATACGGTGGCCACCGCGCTCAACACGCTCAAGGGCCGTGCCCGGATCAAGCGCACCATGTGGTCGCGCCGGGCGCAGGAGTACGAAGCGAAGATCAACTCGGGCGACCTGGTATCGATTGCGGAGGTCGTGCGCGACCTGCATCGCGCTTCCGGCCAGCCCGAGCAGTCCTATTCCGAGCGCCAACTCTACGAAGCGGCCCTCGCCCGCATGGCGCGCGAAGTGGCCGCCGTCGAGAAGACTGACGAACCCACCGCCGTCAAGCGCGTGGAAGGCATGCTGGTGAAGAAGGCCGCGTAATCAGCGGGCAGACAATCAGGGTTGGCG
>DATIZS010000198.1:0-7785 GCA_035516955.1 Rhizomicrobium sp. | reverse complement strand
GAAGGCGGCGCATGAGGCGGGGCTGAAGCCGCTTCTGGCGGGGCGCAACGAAGCCAAGGTTCGCGCGGTGGCCGGGCCTTTTGGCTTTCAATGGCGCGCGTTCTCGCTGGACGATTCCAAATCGCTGGATGCGGCGCTCAGGGAAGTCGATCTGGTGCTGCATATCGCGGGACCGTTTTCGCATACGTCCAGACAGATGGTCGATGCGTGTTTGCGCACCGGACGGCATTATCTCGACATCACCGGCGAGATCGCGGTGCTCTCGGCTTGCGCATCGCGCGACGAGGAGGCCAAGGACAAGAACATCATGATCATGCCGGGCGTCGGCTTCGACGTCGTGCCGAGCGATTGCCTGGCCGCGCATATGAAAAAGCGTTTGCCGGACGCCACCGAATTGACTCTCGCCATCGGCGGGCTCGAGAAGATGTCGCGCGGCACGGCGAAATCGAGCATGGAAAGCGTGGGCGATCCGGTGAAATTGCGCCGCGCGGGCCGCATCGAAAGCGTGTGGCCGCCGCCGAGGCGCAACGTGGATTTCGGCAAAGGCCCGCGGCCCGCGCTCGCCGTCGGCTGGGGCGACGTGTTCACGGCATATTTCTCCACCGGCATTCCGAATATCACCGTCTATTTCGAATCCCTGCCGCAGCTCGAACAGATGGCGAAGATGGGCACGTTCGTGCGCAAGCTCCTTTCAACGCCATTGATGCAATTTTTCCTCAAGCGCTGGGCCGACATGCAGCCCGAAGGACCGACCGATGCCGAGCGCGCGGCGGGCTTCGGAATCCTGATCGGGGAAGCGGTCAATGCGAAAGGCGAAAAGCGCGTGTCGCGGCTTCGCGTGCCCGAGGGCTATACGCTGACGGCGATGACGGGCCTCGAAATCGTGCGCCGCGTGCTTTCCGGCGATTACAAGGAAGGCTTCCAGACGCCGTCGCTGGTCTATGGCGAAGGCTTCATCACGCAATATCAGAATTGCGTGATGGAGGATTTAAGCTAGCTAAGACACCACGCCAATATCGCCTTCTGCGCATGAAGCCGGTTTTCGGCTTCGTCGAAGACGACGCTTTGCGGCCCGTCGATCACCTCGTCGGTCACTTCCTCGCCGCGATGGGCGGGCAGGCAATGCATGAAGATCGCGTCTTTGCTGGCGAGCGACATCAGCCGCGCATTCACCTGATAGGCCTTGAGCAGATTATGGCGGCGCGTGGCGTCTTCATCGCCCATCGAAACCCAGGCATCGGAGACGACGCAATCGGCGTTCTTCACGGCAATTTCCGGATCGTCCATGAATTGCACATCGGCCTTTTCGGCCTTCGCCCATTCCTGCAACGAGGGACGCGCGGCCAATTCCTTGGGCGAGGCAACACGCAATTTGAATCCGAAACGCGAAGCGGCATGCACCCATGAGGCGAGCACATTGTTGGAATCGCCGCTCCAGGCGACGGTCGCGCCCTTGATGGCGCCGCGATGCTCCTCGAACGTCATCACATCGGCCATCACCTGACAGGGATGCGACAGCCGCGTAAGCCCGTTGATGACGGGGATCGTCGCGTTCACAGAAAGATCGAGCACCATCTCGTGGTCGAGCAGGCGGATCATCACCGCATCGACATAGCGCGAGAGCACGCGCGCGGTATCGGCGATCGTCTCCTCGCGCGCGAGCTGCATCTCGCTGCCCGTCAGCATCAGCGTCTGGCCGCCGAGCTGGCGCATGCCGACATCGAAGGAAATGCGCGTGCGCGTGGAATGCTTGTCGAAGATGAGCGCGAGCACGCGGCCCTGTAGCGGCGCATCGGCGTCGGCCGCGCCGCGCGGAAGGCCGGCGCGCATCTTCTTGCGCGCGCGCGCTTCCGCGATGAGGCCGTGCAAAGTGACCGAATCGAGATCGCTGATATCGAGGAAGTGTTTCACATCCCCGACCCGTCCGGGCGGAGCATTCATGCTGCCACCGTCTTCTTCTGCTGCTCGAATTCGCGCGCGGCGTCGGACAATATCTTCACCGCCTCGCGCACATGCGCCTCTTCTATAATGAGCGGCGGTAACAGGCGTACGACATTGTCGCCGGCGGGAACCGCGAGCATGTGGTGGCGGTAAAGCGCGTTCACGAAATCGGTGTTCGTCACTTTCATCTTCAATCCGAGCATCAGGCCTTCGCCGCGCAATTCCTGGAACACGGCGGGATGCTCCGCCACGAGCCCCGCCAATTGCTGCTGCGCGTAGCCGGAAACGCGCTGCACATGCTCGAAGAAGCCCGGCGCCAGGATCACATCCATCACCGCGTTTCCGACCGCCATGGCGAGCGGATTGCCGCCGAAGGTGGAGGCGTGGCTTCCCGCCGTCATGCCGGAGGCCGCACGCGCGGTGGCGAGACAGGCGCCCATCGGAAAGCCACCGCCGATGCCTTTCGCCACCGCCATGATGTCGGGCGCAACGCCGGTATGTTCATAGGCGAAGAATTTTCCGGTGCGGCCGATGCCTGTCTGCACTTCGTCGAAGATGAGCAGCAGATTCTTTTCATCGCAGAGCTTGCGAAGCGCGCGCAGGAATTCGCGGCTGGCGGGGCGCAATCCGCCTTCGCCCTGCACGGGCTCGATCAGCACGGCGGCGGTTTCGGGCAGGATCGCTTTCTTCACCGCTTCGATATCGCCGAATGCGACCTGATCGAAGCCATCGGTCTTCGGTCCGAAGCCTTCGAGATATTTCGCCTGACCGCCGGCCGCGATCGCGGCCAGCGTGCGCCCGTGGAACGCGCCTTCGAAGGTGATGATGCGGAAGCGCTCGCCATGGCCGCAGGCGTAGTGATAACGCCGCGCCATCTTGATCGCGCATTCGATCGCTTCGACGCCGGAGTTCGTGAAGAACACCGTGTCGGCGAACGTCGCATCGACCAGCCGCTTCGCCAGCTTCTCCTGATCGGGAATGCGGTAGAGGTTGGAGGTGTGCCAGAGCTTGCCCGCCTGATCGCGCAAGCGCTCCACCAGATGGGGATGGGCATGGCCGAGTGCGGTGACCGCGATGCCGCCGCCGAAATCGAGATATCGGCTGCCGTCCTCGGCGAAGATGTAAGGCCCTTCGCCGCGGACGAACGCGATGTCCGCCCGGTTGTAGGTTGGCAGCACGGCAGGAAACACGGCTTTCTCCTTCCAAACGCGGAGCGGCTTTATCCGCCGCGTGGCCCTGACGGGTCAAGCAAATGGCGGGTATTCGCAAATATCGGGATATAGCGGAAATGGGTGTTCGTGCGGTGCGGTTCAAGAACAAAGGGTGAATTTATTTGAGGCTTCTGGTAGGCTCCCTTTCTGTGGACAGCAAGGCTTGGATGCGGCCACAGGGCTTGTGCGGCCTCGCCTCACTGCTACGATATTTAGTGTCACAGGCAAGGGAGGCATCCATGGGCTGGACGGACGAGCGGGTCGAGCAGCTGAAGAATCTCTGGACCGAGGGGCTTTCGGCCAGCCAGATCGCCCGCGTGCTGGGGGGCGTCACGCGCAACGCCGTGATCGGCAAGGTGCACCGCCTGGGCCTGGCCGGACGGGCGAGCCCCAATCGCGTGGAACGCCCGCGCATGCCGATGGCGCCCAAAATCTCCATGCGCGCCCATGTTCCCGAGCCGCCCGTGGTCGAGGAAGATCCGCTGGTGCTGGACGACGGCAACCACGCCACCGTTCTCACCATCAACGACCGCATGTGCCGCTGGCCCATCGGCGATCCGAGCGCGGACGAATTCCATTTCTGCGGAAGGAAGCCCAAGGCCGGCTCGCCCTATTGCGAGGCGCATGCGAGGAAGGCCTATCAGCCGCAGCAACTGCGCCGCGACAAGGGGCGGATGGCGAGCTGATTTGTCATCCCGGAAACGCGCGCCAGCGCGTTATCCGGGACCCACCAAGAAACTTCGCAGTGGGTCCCGGCTCGCGCGATGCAGACGCATCGCTTGGCCGGGATGACAATCAATTTGAACTACGCCACAAACGCATCGTCCAGCGCATAACCGGCCGAACGCACCGTGCGGATGGGATCGCGCACGCCTTCGACGTTCAGCGCCTTGCGCAGGCGGCCGACATGGACATCGACCGTGCGGGCCTCGACATAGACATCCGAACCCCACACCGCATCGAGCAATTGCTCGCGGGAGAAGACGCGGCCGGGATGCTGGATCAGATGATCGAGCAATTTGAATTCGGTGGGGCCGAGATGCACGTCCTTGCCGCCGCGGCGGACGCGATGAGCGGCGCGGTCCATCTCGATATCGCCGATGCGCACCACATCCTCGGCGAGACCCGGGCGGATGCGGCGCATGACGGCGCGCAACCGCGCCAAGAGCTCGGTCATCGAGAAGGGCTTGGTGATGTAATCGTCGGCACCGGTATCGAGGCCGCGGATGCGGTCGCCCTCTTCGCCCCGCGCCGTCAGCATGATGATGGGCACGTTGCGCGTTTCCTGCCGTCCGCGCAGCCGCCGGCAGACCTCGATGCCCGAAAGCTGCGGCAGCATCCAGTCGAGCAGGACGATATCGACCTTTTCCTCGTTGGCGATGAGAAGCGCCTCCTCGCCGTCATGCGCCTCGAGCACGCGATAGCCTTCGCGTTCGAGGTTGTAGCGCAAGAGCGTGGCAAGCGCGGCTTCGTCCTCGGCGATGAGAATGGTGGGCTTCAGCGTCATGTGGCCTTGCGCTCGAAGGGCACGGCGGTGGTGGAGGTCACGTCCGCCTTCGGGCGCTCCATCGCGAGGTGTTTGCCCGTAACCATGAGATAGACGGTCTCGGCGATATTGGTGGCGTGATCGCCGGTGCGCTCGATATTTTTCGCGACGAACAGAAGATGGGTGCAAAGCCCGATCGTGCGCGGGTCTTCCATCATGTAGGTGAGGAGCTCGCGGAAGAGGCTGTTATAGAGCTCGTCGATCTCGCCGTCGTTCTTCCACACGGTTTCGGCGCCCGCCGCATCGCGGTCGGAATAGGAATCGAGCACCAGCTTCAATTGCGAAAGCGCGACGCGGCCCATGCGCGCCAGCGATTGCGTCAGCCGGATCGGCGGCTCGCGATTGAGCACCAGCGCGCGCTTGGCGATGTTCTTGGCGAGATCGCCGATGCGCTCGAGCTCGCTTGCGATCTTGATGGCGGCCAGCGTCTCGCGCAGATCGACCGCCATGGGCTGGCGCAGCGCGAGCAGCTTCAGCGACTGGTCCTCGATCTGCTGCTGCAGCTGATCGATGCGCGGATCGCCCGCGATGGTGGATTCGGCCAAGGCGGTGTCGCGCTTGGCGATGGCGTCGATGGCGTCGGCAAGCTGCGCCTCGGCGAGCCCGCCCATCTGGGCGACGGAGGTCGCCAGCGCTTCGAGCTGCTCGGTGAACGCCTTTACGATGTGATCGGTCATCTTGTCTCCCGGCATCGTTCGACCCTGCCTAGGCCCGAACCGCCACGGCTATGCGACAGTTTTATAACAATTCCGTGACAGGCGCGCGGGCCCCGATTCTGCTCACAGAAACGGCCGGCAGAAGCACGGTGAAGGTGCTGCCCTGGCCGGGCTGGCTCTCGATCAGAAGCCGGCCCTGATGGCGGTTGACGATGTGCTTGACGATGGCGAGGCCCAGCCCCGTGCCGCCGCGTTCGCGGCTTCTTTTCACGTCCACCCGGTAGAAGCGCTCGGTCAGGCGCGGGATGGCGGCGCGCGGGATGCCCTCGCCGTCGTCGCGCACGGAGGCCGAGACCATGGTGGCGCCGGCGCCGCGGCCCTGCTGGGTGGCGGAGGCGGGTCCGAGCGCGATCCAGACATGGCCGCCCTCTTTTCCGTATTTGATGGCGTTGATGATGAGGTTCTGAAAGAGCTGGGTGAGCTCGTCGCGCTCGCCCACGACCTTGGGCAGATCGGGCGCGATCTCGATGGCGATCGTCACCTTGTCGGCTTCGGCGAGCGGAGAAAGGGCCGCCGCCGCATCGCGCACGACGCTTGCGAGATCGGCTTCGCCCGCGGGCGGCACATGCTCGTTGAGCTCGATGCGGGTGAGCGAGAGAAGATCGTCGATCAGCCGGCGCATGCGGCCCGCCTCCACGCCCATGATATCGAGGAATTTCTCGCGCGCTTTTTCGTCGTCGCGGGCATGGCCTTTCAGCGTCTCGATGAAGCCGGAGAGCGCGGCGAGCGGCGTGCGCAGTTCGTGGCTGGCGTTGGCGATGAAATCGGCGCGCGATTCCTCGGCGCGCTTCATGGCCGTGAGATCGTGGAAAAGGAGCGCGCTCAGATAGGGAAGATGGGCCGTGCGCATGACATGGGCCCGGAAATTGCGCTCGACGGGAACATGGAAGGAGAATTCGACGGACGACGGCTCGCCGTCCATCTGCGTGCGCTCGACGGCCTGCAGCACCACGGGCGTGCGCAACACGGCGGAGACATGTTTCTTCTGCGCCTCCATGCCGAGCACGGCGTTCATCGCGGCATTGGCGAAGATCACGCGCCCCGAACCGTCGAGCAGCAGAAACGGATCGGGCAGGCGCTCGAAGATTTCCCGCGCGGACCCCGGCAGCATCAGATTCGCGGCCGAGACGGGCGGAGCCTTGGCCGCTTCGCGCCGCTCGCGGCGGCGCTGGCCGAAGAGCGCGAACGCGGCTGCGATCAGGGCGCCGGCGCCCACGATCCAGGCGCCGTCGGCGCGCGCGAACCACACCGCGAGCGCGCCCGCGGCGAGCCCACCCGCGAGCAGCCACAGCCCGCGGCGCTCGGCATCGGCTACGCTGTTAACCGCCATTCCCCACGTTTCCCCGACTCGTTTGCCCCATCATAGCCAAGCCGCGCGCCGGTTCAGCGCCGCGTCATCAAAATTTCACGGCCGATTGACGCGCGCACCACACATACCACACATTCGAACAATGACGGAGCGGGCGCGAGCCGGACTGACCAGCCTTTCGACCAAATTGTTCTACGGGTCGGGCTCAATCGCTTTTGGCGTGAAGGACAACGGCTTCTCCACCCTTCTGCTGCTTTTCTACAATCAGGTGGTGGGGCTTCCCTCTGGTCTGGTGGGAACGGCCATCATGATCGTGCTCGTGGTGGATGCCTTTCTCGATCCGATCGTGGGCCAGATCTCCGACAATCTGCGTTCGCGATGGGGCAGGCGGCATCCCTTCATGTATGCATCGGCGCTTCCCGTGGCGCTTTCCTATCTTTTTCTCTGGAACCCGCCGCATTGGAGCCAGGCAGCACTTTTCGTCTATCTCGTCGTGGTCGCGATCATCGTGCGCACCTTCATCACCTTCTACGAGATTCCGAGTGCGGCGCTGGTGGCGGAGCTGAGCGACGATTACGACGAGCGCACGATCTTCTTCGCGTGGCGGTTTTTCTTCGGATGGTTCGGCGGGCTTTCCATGGCCATCCTCGCGTTCCGCGTGCTTCTGGTGCCCGACGCGGCCCATCCCGTGGGCCAGCTCAATCCGGCGGGCTATGCGAGCTACGGCCTGATCGCCGCCATCATCATGTTCGCCGCCATCATGATTTCGGCGGCCGGCACGCATCGCCATATCCCCGAATTCCACGTGCCGCCGCCGCGCCGCATCGGAATCGGCCGGATGATCGCGGAGATGTTCGCAACTCTCGGCAACCGCTCGTTCATGGTGCTGATGATCGCGGGCCTCCTTTTTTATACCGCGACGGGGCTGGTGTTCGCGCTGAACGTCTATTTCCAGACCTATCTCTGGGAGCTTTCGGCCAAACAGATCTCGATCTTCAGCCTGCTCGGTTTCGTGGCCGCCGCGCTCGCCTTCGGTTTCGCGCTGCCGCTTTCGAAGCGCTT
>DATIZS010000197.1:0-6104 GCA_035516955.1 Rhizomicrobium sp. | reverse complement strand
TGAATCATCCGCTGATCGGGGAGCAGGACATCGCCGGGCTGAAGGCTAAGATTCTCGGCTCCGGCCTGAGGGTGCCGCAGCTCGTCGCGACCGCGTGGGCGTCGGCCTCGACGTTCCGTGGCTCGGACAAGCGCGGCGGCGCCAACGGCGCGCGCATCCGCTTGGCACCCCAGAAGGACTGGGAGGTCAACGAGCCGAAGCAGCTTGCAGCGGTGCTTGCCAAGCTCGAAGCGATCCAGAAGGACTTCAACGCGTCGGCCCCCGGCGGCAAGAAAGTCTCGCTGGCCGACCTGATCGTTCTCGGCGGTTGCGCGGCGGTCGAGAAAGCGGCGAAGGACGCCGGGATCGACGTGACGGTCCCCTTCACGCCCGGACGCATGGACGCCTCTAGAGAGCAAACCGATGTCGAATCCTTCGCGCCGCTGGAGCCGCGGGCCGACGGCTTCCGCAACTATATCAACACCAAAAAGCATCAGTTCATGAAACCCGAGGAAGCGTTGGTGGACCGCGCGCAACTGCTGACCCTGACCGGCCCCGAAATGACGGTGCTCGTCGGCGGTCTGCGCGTACTCGGCGCGAATGCCGGCGGCTCAAAGCACGGCGTCTTCACCAAGACACCCGGGACATTGACGAACGACTTCTTCGTCAACTTGCTCACCATGGACACGGTGTGGCAGCCGTCCGGCGATGGCCAATACGAGGGCCGTGACCGCAAGACGAATACGGTCAAATGGACCGGCACGCGCGTCGATCTGATCTTCGGCTCTCACGCGCAGCTTCGCGCTTTTGCGGAAGTCTATGCGTGTGCGGATTCGAAGGAGAAGTTCGTGAAGGACTTCGTGGCGGCATGGACCAAGGTGATGAACGCCGATCGCTTCGATCTGGCCTAAGTCAGCGGGCCCTCAGCATTGAATGCCAAGGCGCTCCAATGCGGCTTGGCTGAGACGATGTGCCAGACAGCGCCCAAGCGCTGTCTGGCCACCGGTTTCTGCTTACGCGCGACTGTGCGCGCCAAGTCGAAGCCTTTGTGATTTCTGCGAAAACGGAGACTTCTTGCTCGGTGCGGCAATGACGAGGACCCAGTGCCCAGTTTGATCTTGGTTGGTGCACCACGGGCTCACCTTGCGCCTTTCAGAAGCGCCGCGGCCAGGCCCGCGAAGCCGCGCACCGGAATGGAGAGCCAGTCGGGGCGGTTTTCCGCTTCGTAGAGGATCTCATAAGCCGCGCGTTCCAAAACGAAGATGTCGAGCAGCTTCTTCTCGCGCGGCGTGAGCGCGCGGCCGCGTCCCTCGCCATAGCCGCGCAGGAATACGGCCCGCGCGCGCGCGACGAAGGCGCCGAGCAGCGTCTCGATCTGCTCGCGGCCCTGAACCGTCGCGGGCACGAGCGCCGCGCGCAACGCAGCGGCCACGACATAGTCGAACGAGCGGAACATTCCCGCCACGTCGCGCAAGGGACTCAGTTTGGCGCGCCGCTCCGCGAGCGGCTTCAAAGGTTCGCCCTCGAAATCGACGAACACCGCATCGCCCGCCGCCACCAGCACCTGGCCCAGATGCAGATCGCCATGAATGCGCGTGATCGCAGCACCCATGCCTTCGCCCAGCGCCGCATCGGCAAGGGCCGCGATCGCCGCATGATGGGCTACGATGTATTGCGCGTCTTCGCCCGATTGCGACCTAAGCGTGGCGAAGGCGGCATCGAATTGCTTGCGGCATTGCTCCCGCCAATGCGCGACCGTTTTCGCGGTGGCGCGCGCGGGCGCGAAGGCGGGATTGTCCGTCTTCTGATTGAGGATGCGGTGCATCTCGCCCAGGCGCCGGCCCGCGACGCCGATGAAATTGGCGGCGACTTCGACGCCCGCGGCCGGCGCATCGGCCGATTGGGGCGCATCGATCAGGCGCTTGGCCTGCTCCAGCGACCAGGCAAAGCCGTCGCCCTGGTTCTCCACGAAGCGCTGCACGACGGCAAGCGTGGTGCGGCTGCCATCGGCGCGGAGATGAACGATCTCGCCCATCAGCGCCGCGATTCCGGTGAAGCCGCGTTTCGTCAATTCGCGGTCCATTTCCACTTCGGGATGGATGCCGTCGACCAGCTTGCGATAGAGCTTGACGGCGAGCGCGCGGCCGATCGCCAGCGTCGAATTGCTCTGATCGACGCCCAACCATTGGATCTCCGCATCGTCTGCGATCTCGGGAAGATCTGGGGCGGGCTCGAAGACGAGCGTGTCGCCGCTCTGGTTCAATCGCGCGCCGCGCTTGAGCGCGCGAATCAGCGCGCGGGCGAATTTGGGCGAGGCGAAACCGTCCGTCAAAAGACCCATGCGCGCGTGGCGGCGCACGCGGGCGAGCGCGAGCGGCGTTTCCTGCGGGCTCGAAGCCTCATCTTCCCACGAGATCGCGAGCGGCAGCGCGTAGGTGACGCGCGCGCCGTCGGCCTCCGCCGAGACTTCCGTGAAGACGAGATCGTTGCCGCTTTCGCCGAGCGGCATGGCAAGCGTCACCGAAACCGCGGGCGGGCTGTGCAGCTTTTGCTGGAACCAGCGGCGCTGCGCGAGATAGGAGGGCAGGATGTCCTTCTCCAATACGGCGCGGAAATGATTTTCGAGCACGGTCGCGATGCCCTGGCGCAGCACGAAGGTGTAGAGCTCGGCGAAATTCTCCGAGGTGGCCGCGCTCCAGGACGGCTGCTCGGCCTCGGCGCTGAGCGCGAACCAGTAGAATCCGAAAGGCTGAAGCGTGAGCATATAAGTGAGCTGGCCGATCTTGGGAAACGCAACATTGCCCGAAAGTTCGACGGGCGTGCGGCCTGCGAATTCGCTCAAATCGAGCTCGACGGCCTGAGCCGTGCGCGAGACATTGGCGACGCAAAGAACGGCCTCGCCTTCCAGCTCGCGCAGATAAACGAGGATCTTGCGGTTCGCCGGCCGGATGAACCGCGTTTTCCCGCGCCCGAAGGCGCGATGCTGCCCGCGAATCGCGAGCATGCGCCGCAACCAGTTGAGCAGCGAATGGGAATCGCGCAATTGCGCTTCGACATTGACCGCCTGATAGCCGTAAAGCGCGTCCATGATGACGGGAAGCACGAGGGCGGCCGGATCGGCGCGGGAAAAACCGCCATTGCGATCCGACGTCCATTGCATGGGCGTGCGCACGCCGTCACGGTCGCCGAGATGGATATTGTCGCCCATGCCGATCTCGTCGCCGTAATAGAGGATGGGCGTGCCCATGATGGTGAAGAGCAGCGAATTCATCAGCGCGATGCGGCGGAAGTCGCGCTCGAGCAGCGGCGCGAGCCTGCGCCGGATTCCGAGATTGAGGCGCGCGCGCCGGTCAGAGGCGTAGGTGTTCCAGAGATAATCGCGCTCCTTGTCCGTCACCATTTCGAGCGTGAGTTCGTCGTGGTTGCGCAGGAAGGTCGCCCATTGGCAGCCTTCGGGCGCGTCCGGCGTCTGGCGGATGATATCGGTGACGGGGAAACGGTCCTCCTGCGCCAGCGCCATGTACATGCGCGGCATCAGCGGGAAATGGAACAGCATCTGGCATTCGTCGCCATTGCCGAAATATTGCTGGATGTCCTCGGGCCATTGATTGGCTTCGGCCAGGAGCACGCGGCCCGGATAATGCGCATCGACCTCGGCGCGGATGCGTTTCAGGATCGCATGCGTTTCCGGAAGATTCTCGTTGTCGGTGCCTTCGCGCTCGACGAGATAGGGAACCGCGTCGAGCCTGAGCCCGTCCACGCCCATGTCGAGCCAGTAGCGCATGATCGCGAGGCATTCGTCGAACACGGCGGGATTGTCGAAATTGAGATCGGGCTGGTGCGAATAGAAGCGGTGCCAGTAATAGGCCTTGGCTTCGGCGTCCCATGTCCAGTTGGATTTTTCCGTGTCGAGGAAGATGATGCGCGTTCCGGCATAGCGCTTGTCGGTGTCGGACCACACATAATAATCGCGCTCGGGCGAACCGGGCGGCGCCTTGCG
This sequence comes from Rhizomicrobium sp., assembly GCA_035516955.1. Lineage (GTDB taxonomy): Bacteria > Pseudomonadota > Alphaproteobacteria > Micropepsales > Micropepsaceae > Rhizomicrobium. Next base: position 2,125 of record DATIZS010000197.1, on the reverse strand, counting down.
CGCGCGCTGGAACCAGGGATGCTGGTCGGAGGTGTGATTGATGACGAGTTCGGTGATCACACGGATGCCGCGCGCATGGGCTTCGCCGATGAAGCGCTTGACGTCGTCGATCGTGCCGTATTCCGGATGCACGCCCCGGTAATCGGAAATGTCGTAGCCGTCGTCGCGCCAGGGCGAGGGATAGAACGGGAGCAGCCACACCGCGGTCACGCCCAGCCCCGCGATGTAATCGAGCTTCTCGATCAGGCCGGAAAAATCGCCCACGCCGTCATTGTTGCTGTCGAAGAAGGATTTGACGTGGAGCTGATAGACGATCGCGTCCTTGTACCATTGCGGATCGCCGGCGGGTCGCGCGGCGGCTTCGGAGGGCGCGGGCTGGTCGCGGTCCATCACGGCGTTCCCTTCGGTGCCGCGCGCCAGATGCGATAGGGCGCATCGGGGGTAAGGCGCTCATGCTGGATCTTGCCCTGCCAGGTGAAGCGCGCGCCGGAGAGGAGATTTTCGGCGTCGAGCGCTTCGTGATCGGCGAGCCCCCATTCCCAGAGCGGAATTTCGAAATCGGTTTCGCGGGGCCCGCGCGGATCGAGCGAGATCATGACGAGAATGCGCCCATGTTCGCCGCGCGCCTGCTTGGCGAAATAAAGGATGTGATCCTCGAACGCGTTGTAGAAGGTGAGGCCCATATGCGTCTGGAGCGCGGGATGCGCCTTTCGCAGCGCGTTCAGCTGCGCGATCTCGGCGATGATGTTGCCGGGCGCGTTCCAGTCGCGCGGGCGTATCTCGTATTTCTCGGAATTGAGATATTCCTCGCGCCCCGGCAAAGCTTCCGCCTCGCAAAGCTCGAAGCCGGAATAGATTCCCCACAGACCCGAAAGCGTGGCGGCGAGTGCCGCGCGGATGAGAAAACCGGGGCGGCCCGAACTCTGCAAAAACCACGGATTGATATCGGGCGTGTTGGTGAAGAAATGCGGGCGGAAGAAATCGCTGACGGGCGGCCTCGTCAGTTCCTGCATATAGGCGGTCAGATCGTGTTTGGTGTCGCGCCAGGTGAAATAGGTGTAGGACTGCGCAAAGCCGATCTTGGCGAGGTGATACATCACCTTCGGGCGCGTGAAGGCCTCGGAGAGGAAGATGATATCGGGATTTTTCGCGCGCACATCGGCGATCAGCCATTGCCAGAACGGAAACGGCTTGGTGTGCGGATTGTCGACGCGGAAGATGCGCACGCCCTCGCCCGCCCAATAAAGCACGATGTCGCGCAGCGCCGTCCACAATCCGGGCACCGCATCGGACGCATAGAAATCGACATTGACGATGTCTTCATAGGTCTTGGGCGGATTCTCGGCATATTTGATCGAGCCGTCGGCGCGCCAGTCGAACCAGCCGGGATGTTCCGCAAGCCAGGGATGATCGGGCGAGCATTGCACGGCGAAATCGAGCGCGAGCTCCATGCCGTGCGCGCGCACCGCTTCGATCAGCGCGCGGAATTCCAGGAGCGTTCCCAGATTCGGCTCGATCGCATCATGGCCGCCGTCGCGCGAACCGATGGCATAGACGCTGCCGGGATCGTCGGCACCCGCGTTCAGCGCATTGTTGCGGCCCTTGCGGTTGGTCTCGCCCACCGGATGGATCGGGGGAAGATAAAGCACGTCGAAACCCATGGCGCGGATGGCGGGAAGCCGCGCGATCACGTCGGCGAAGGTGCCGTGGCGCGATGCTTCGTTCGTCTGCGAGCGGGGAAAAAGTTCGTACCAACTCGCGAAGCGCGCGGCTTCGCGATCGGCTTCCACAAAAAAGCACTTGCTCTGCATGCGGAACGGGCGCTCGGCGTCCTGGCGCATCAGTTCCGCGGTGTCGGCCGCCAGCAGCAGATTGATCCGCGCGTCTGGAGCGCCCGCATCGAATTGGCGCAGCAATGCATCGAGATCTTTTCGCAAGGCGCCGCTTGCGCGCGCGCGGGCGGCTTCGATCAACGCCCGGCCCTCGGCGATGTCGAGCGCGCCTGCGGCACCCGCGTCGTGCTTCTTCTTCAGATCGCCCGCGAAGCCGGCGAAGAGATCGATCCAGGCTTCGATCCTGAATTCGTGGCGGCCGATGGCGGAAAGCGGAAATTCGCCGGTCCAGC